>JAGCXU010000009.1 GCA_017961145.1 Bacteroidaceae bacterium
GCCTGTGCCGTCGCTGTTGTATATCCTTTTTATTTCGGTCAAAACGAGGCGGTCGCTGTCGTAGCCCACCGGCTGGTTCATGTAGTAGAGGTTCACTACGGCAGGGTCGATGACGACCCAAGCGACGACGGTTATCACAATTAGTTCGAGGAAGAGCCATACGGAGCCGCTCCGGACCCTCTCTAACTCCCCCTTAAAGGGGGAGGACTTTGTAGTTACTTTTGGAATATTATTCATTATGTATAGTGTTGTTTTATGTTATGTTTAGCGGGAATGAACTCCTCCCCCCTCAGGGGAGGTTGGGAGGGGGCTTCCTATCTTTTCTCCATCATACTCTCCACAATAGGTTTCCTCAGACTGAGCCATGCGGGCAGCAGGGCAGACAGCAGATTGATGATGAGGATGGCGGCGAAGGCTCCCACGAAGAGCAGCGGTGCAAAGAGCATTTCCCCCGTGACGATGGGCGACGCGCCGATTGCACTGCTGTCGAAGAACATGCCCAGCAGCTCCACGCGGAAGACGTAGATGCTGAGCCATGCAGCCACAAGGCCGATGAAGCCGCCTATGCCGGTCAGCACGAGGTTCTCCGCGACGACTTGCCACAGCAAGGTAGAGCGACGGGCGCCGAAGGTCTTGCGGACAGCCATCTCTGCCGTGCGCCGTTCCATCCGTCCCGCCACGATGCCGCACAGATTGAGGGCAGGCACGAAGAGCAGGACGAACAGCAGGCCGGCATAGTGCTTTGCCACTTGCCAGCCGGACACGTCTTCGAGCAGCGAGCCGTTGGAGCACTCATTGCGCAGGGTGTGCATCGGGTGTGTCTCCATCGCACTTGTCAGATGGACGGCCTTTGTTGCTCCTTCTTCCATCCAGTTGCTGGTATGTATCTCGCCCGACTGCGTGAGCCGTGCAGCTATCTCGTCCAGCTCGCGCTTGAGGGCTTGCAGCTGCTTGCCATCCTTCACGGTCAGCACGATGCCGTAAGAGCCGCAATAGGGATTGTCGCTGTGTGCTGTGACACGTAGCGTGTAGGGCTTGAAGACCTGTATGTAGCTGTCGGGCGTCAGTCCGCTTGTGCCGCGCACCACACCCACGACTCGCACCGCCTCGCGGTTCTCTGTCTCCACCATCTTACCCACGGCACTCACGCCGCGACCGAAGTATTGCTCGGCAAAGTCGTGGCTCACGACGCAGACCTTCTCGTGGTTCTCCACGTCCTGCTCCGTGAGCGGACGGCCTTCGAGGAAGTCATACTGATATATCTTGAAGAAGTCGGCATTCGTGTAGTTCGTGATGGTCTCGATATACTCATCCTTTCCCTTCACGGCGCATTCCTTGTCGTAGGAACTGACTATTCCGCTTCCTGCCATTGCGAGCGTCGGGGCACAGTACTCGTAGTTCTTCGATGGCAGGAACCACTCCTCGAACGCCTTCTCGCTGAAGCAGTAGCCGGTCGCGCCCTGCGCCTTGCCATCCTTCTCCACACGGACTTCAATCATGTTGAAATACACCGTCCTTGAGCGGTTTGCCTCAGGGTAGATAGGGGCCAGCTTGATGTAATAAACCACAGCCATTACCATAGTGAAAGCAATGGCCAATGCCGTCCCCGCAATGTGAATCCCCGAGAACAGCTTCTCCTCTCGCATCATGGCGAGAGCTTGGCGAAAATAAGTTTTGCTCATTGGCTTGATGTCTTTTTAGTTGATTGATATGATTTGCACATATTATATTGCAATAACCGTGCCAAACTCGTAACTTATTAAAAATGAGCAATGATATAAAAACGGAGTGTCCATTTTCGGACACATGACTGTTCGGAAACGGACACAGGTCGAAGCGTGTCTGGATGAGCGACGTGTCGCGTTTTTCGACGTCTTCTTTTAGAAAAAAAGAAGGAATGCTTTGTCGTGTGGCAATAAAAGCGTAAATTTGCAGCGTGAAACGTGCGCTGAAATATATTCTCAGGACACTTCTCGCGCTGGTGTTGCTTGTCGTGATGCTTGCTGCTAGTCTCTATCTGCCGCCTGTGCAAAGGTGGGCCGTCAACCGTCTTACTGCCTACATCGAGGAGCAGACTGGTCTCGAAGTGTCTATTGGCAGCGTGCATCTATCCCCCTTGCTTGACTTAAGTCTTGGGCAGGTTCATATCGCAAAGCCGCCAACCGACCTCATCAATGTTGAGCACGCCCTTGTAGACCTCGACCTTTCACGTCTGCTGACCTTGCATGTTGGCGTGGAAGCTATCGAACTCTCTGATGGCAACATCCATACGACAGATTTAATCGAAACACTTGCGATGGATGGCAGCATCGGCAATCTAAAGATAGTTGCCGACGACATTGACCTAAGAAAAAAGAAAGTCAATGTGAAAGACATAACCCTCGACGGTTGTGTGCTCGACATGAAACTCCGTGAAGCCGCAGAAGAGGATACAACAGAGAGTGCGCCGATTGACTGGCAGATTGATGTTGAGAAGCTTAACATCCGACAAAGCAAGATAGCATTGCAAATGCCTAACGATGCGATGCGTGTCAATGCCACCATTCGTCAGGCAGGTCTTGATAGTGGCGACATCAGTCTCAACAAAGGAATGTATCGTGTTGGCAGAGTCAGTCTTTCGGCAGACAGCCTTTCGTATGATATCCCAGGCTCGAATCCCGCCAAAGGCTTCGACGTCAACCACCTTGCCTTCCGTGATGCAGAGCTCGAGCTAGACAAGCTTGCCTATAATGCTCAATCTTCAATGCTCAATGTTCAATTGAAGAAGCTTGCTTTCAAGGAGAAGAGTGGCTTTCAACTCGACAATCTTGCTGTCAACCTTTCCCTCGATTCCAAGCATCTCACGGCAAGAGGCCTTGACCTGAAAACGCCTCATAGCTCTGCTAACGGCAATATCGATTTTGATTGGAACGCTTTCTCAACAAAGGAGCGTGGGAAGTTGAAGGCAGACTTGCAAGCTTCTTTGGGAAACCAAGATGTCTTGTGTCTAACAGAGTCTTATTTGCCGAAAGATCTAGTTAAATGTTATCCAGCGCAACCTCTTAACATCAATCTTGTTGCAAGCGGCAATGTAGATAATCTTTCGCTACAAACATGCAATGTGATGATGCCATCGGTTGTCGATATTCGCACAACAGGCTCTGTGCAGAACCTCACCGATAATGCAAATATTGGAGCAGACCTGAAGTGGGATATCACGACAATGGACCTCCGATGTGTCAACCGCTATCTTGGCTTAAATGATGTTTGTTTCCCCAAAATGACCATTCATGCTGACACCAAGTTGCGCGATGCATCAAAGCTTACGGCCGATGCTTTGCTTCAGGAGGGCAAAGGCAGAGCTCATGTTGTGGGCAATATTGACCTGAACACAATGGCTTATCAGGGAAATGCTCGCATTGCGAATCTTCAACTTCATGATTTCCTGCCGAAGGACTCGCTCTATATGCTTACTGCCAATGCTAAATTTTCTGGTCGCGGAACAGACTTCCTAAGCCCCAATACTACACTCCATGCTCAGGCAGACATAGCTCACCTAGGTTATGCATCTTGGGATTTGGACAACATCAAGGCGGATTGCTCTTTAGAGAAAGGAAAGGCGATGGTCGAGATGCATAGTCAAAACGACCTGCTTTGTATGCAAGGTTGTGTAGAAGCTTCTATTACTGACCGAAAGCTGAAGGCTGCGGATTTCAACTTAGACTTGAGCCACATCGATCTATATGCCCTTCACTTGGCAAAGAAACCACTTACCGCAAGTATGGTCATGCATTTAGATGGGTCTTCCGATTTCCGACAAACACACAACTTGAAGGCTCGCATCGAGGCAGTTGAGTTGACTACTGCCGACAGCATAATTCATCCGCTTGACCTTACTGTTGATGCTAATCTTACGCCTGAGCTCATCAACATGAAGGCACTTGCAGGTGATCTCAGCCTTTCTGTTTCTTCCGACCAAGGACTGGATTCATTACTGGCTTGCGTCGATAACTTCAGTAAGGAATTGCAGAGAGAAATAGATAGCCTTCGCATCAAGCAAGACACTCTTCGAACTTTGTTGCCTCGCTTAAAGATGGAACTTACTTGCGGACAGAAGAATCCTATAGGCAACATACTTCGCCATGCCACTGGTTATAGCTTCCGCGACCTTTCCTTCCATCTTCTTTCGTCTCCTGAGAATGGCTTGAGTGGTAAAGGACATATGCATTCTCTCAATACTGGCGCCATTCTTTTGGATAGTATCTATTGGAACATCCGACAGGAACCAAGTGGTGTCACTCTCGATGCTCGAGTTGCAAACGGACCTAAAAATAGCATGGTGACCTTCATGTCAAAAGTGCAAGCGGCATTGACGGAAACAGGTGCCAATGCTAACCTCGTCTTTTATGATGCCAAAGGGCAGAAGAGTGTAGATTTCGGTTTAGGACTCGACTTGCTGGCTAATGGTTTTCGCGCCCATTTCACACCGCTCAACCCCATCATCGCTTATCGTCGTTTCACGCTCAATGAAGACAATTTTGTTACTCTGACTCGCAGCGGACATCTTGATGCTTTGGTCGATCTCTTGGCTGATGATGGCACAGGTCTGAAGCTTTATACAACTCCCAACGATGATGCACAGCAAGACGTTTCGCTCAGTGTAAACCATTTCAATGTGGGCGAGTTGACGCAAGTCATTCCCTTTATGCCCGACATCAGCGGCTACCTTCATGGCGATTTCCACTACATGCAAGCGGACAGCACAACAACTGTTTCTGCAGAAATGCTTGTAAAAAGGATGGCATACAATGGTGTCCGTATTGGCGACATTGGTCTGAATGGCATTTATTTCCCCAATGCTGATGGTTCGCATTATGTTGACGGTATCGTTACATTAGACGAGCAGGAAGTCCTTTTGGTAAATGGTAGGTATCATGAGGAGAAAGGCAAGGGCAAGATGGAAGGCGAGGCTTCTTTCCAAAAGATGCCGTTTGCTATTCTCAATGCCTTTATGCCTGATGGCCCGTTTGCAATGAGTGGTTATGCTTGGGGTGACTTCACGGTGAGTGGTTATACAGACAATCCTATCCTGAACGGAGAGCTGAAGACGGAATCCTTGCATATCGATGCAGATAGTTACAACATTAACTTGCAGATTCCAGATCACACAATAACTGTCAAAGACAGTCGCATCAATCTCAATCGCATAGAGGCTTATGCGGCAGGTAAGACGCCACTTGTTCTTGACGGCAATATCGACTTCAGCAACTTGAAGAAAGTGCAACTTGATATGAATGTTCGGGCTGACAACTATCAGCTCATCAATGCGCCGAAGCGTCAAGGCTCGTTGGCTTACGGCAAGGTCTTCGTCAATCTTGGCGGAAGGCTTTGGGGCACACTTTCTGACCTGAAGATGCGAGGAAAACTTGATGTGCTTGGCAGCACTGATGTTAGTTGTGTCCTTACTGATACGCCTCTTACTGTTGACGACCAGCTTTCGGACATTGTCACCTTTGTTGATTTTAACGATACTATTGCTGCGGAAGCAATTGATGTGACCCGTCAAAGCATTGATATGCAGATGAATGTCAATATTGACGAGACTGCGCAGATACACTGCTTCTTGAGCGATATGGGCAACGACTACATCGATCTGCAGGGTGGGGGAGAAATGACGATGACCTATGATTTGCAGAACGACATGCAGCTATGGGGACGTTACACCATCAACAAGGGCACGATGCGCTACTCCTTGATGGCTATTCCGTTGAATGACTTCCAGATAGCACAAGGCAGTTATGTTGAGTTCCAAGGTAACATGATGAATCCTCGTCTCCATATCAATGCTAGCGAACGTGTCCGTTCGACTGTAACAGAGAATAGCGTGCCACGAAATGTTGCCTTCGATGTCGGACTTGCCATCAGTCGAACACTTGACGATATGGGTCTTGAGTTCACCTTGGAGGCTCCAGAAGACATGTCTGTGCAGAATCAGTTGAGTGCTATGACAGCAGAAGAACGTGGACGTGTGGCAGTCACGATGCTTGTTACGGGAATGTACGTCACCGATGATGCCGAGACGAATGGCGGCTACAATTATGCCAACACGCTCAATGCTTATCTGCAGAGTGCTATCAATGAAATCGCGGGCAAGGCTCTCAGCACCGTCGATGTCAACTTCGGCATCCAGAGCGGTACGTCAGAAGCAGGAACGAATACCACCGACTACAGTTTCAGTTTTGCAAAGCGATTCTGGGGCAATCGTATCAGCGTTATTATTGGTGGTAAGGTCAGCACTGGTCGAGATGCTGTCAACAACGGGCAGACCATTATCGATAACATTGCTATTGAGTATCGCCTCGACAAGAGTGCTTCGCGATACGTCAACCTCTTCTACGACAGAAATTACGAGTCGTTGCTCGAGGGACAAGTTACCAAGATGGGTGGAGGCATCGTCTTGCGCAAGAAAGCCGACAAGTTGGGTGAGCTCTTCATCTTCAGAAACAAGAAGGAGACGCCATCAGACACCGAAAAGAAGAAAAGAGAAAGTGATGAATAAAAACATAACACGCCTAAATTGCAAACGTAACACGTTACGATTGCCAACGTGGCACTATACGATTGCCAACGTGGCACGCCTGCTTTTGCTATGCTTGCTTGCTACGGCTTGTTCCATCACGAACAACTTGCCGGAAGGCGAGAAACTTTATCGTGGCATAAAGAGCATCGACTACGATAAAGGACCAAGCAAAGAAAAGACGGCTGAGCAGGAAGGTGTCATCACGGCTTTGGCAGATGCCTATACGACGGTAGAGGGTCTGCTTACGGGTGATGCTTCTGCTTTGAAGACGGAAGACATGAGCGAGAAAGCCGTTCGCGACAGTATGAAGCGGGCTTCAGAGAAAGACAAGTTGGCTTATGAGGCTGCGAAGGAAGAGGTAGAAGCCGTACTCTCTTATGCTCCAAATGGTGCTTTCATGGGCAGCAGTTTTGTGACACATCCTTTCCCCATCAAACTCCTTATCTATAACAAATATGCTGGTAGCAAGCATCGTTTCGGAAAGTGGATGTTCAATCATTTTGCTGCCTCGCCTGTACTGATAAGCAATGTCAATCCTCGCTTGAGGGCGACTGTTGCGAAGAACACTCTTCGCAGTCGTGGCTATTTCCGAGCACAAACTTCCTTCGAGACTCTGCCCGATCCGCGAGATACCCTAAAAGAGCGTGTCCGCTATAATGTTCATCCAGGACCTGTCTATCATCTTGACAGTATTGCCTACATAAACTTTCCTGAGCAAGCAGACAGCATCATACGGAATACGGCTGAGCCTTCTGCATTGCATCGTGGCGACCCCTTTAGTGTTGTTAATCTCGAAGCAGAACGTACGCGAATTGTAAGTGCTTTGCGTGAACAGGGCTACTATTATCAGAGAAATGAGCACATCACTTTCCGTGCAGATACGCTTCAAACGCCCATGCTTGTCAAGTTGCAGGTGCAGCCTTCGATAACGGCTCCAAGCGAGGTGATGCGACCTTATAATATAGGTAACACGCGCGTGAACATATATAAATATGGTGACCGGCAGATAGTGGATAGTCTTACAATGAGGGGTGGCTATTCTTTTGGTTACAGCAGACCTGTGAAATTCATGGAGCAAGACAAGGAAGTCAAGAAAATCCCTAAACCACTGAAAGGGTATGCTCCTTTGCTGAAACCGCGTGCAGTATGGCGTTCGATGCTCTTCCGCAAAGGAGACCTCTACAAGCAGAGTTTGGGAGAGTTGATGCAGGAAGGGCTCGCTTCGACAAATGTTTTCTCGTCGCTGCGCATTAACTATGTGCCGAGAGATTCTGTTGAGGCTGGCGACACACTTGATATTGTTGTCAATGCCACGCTGGATAAACCTTATGATGCTGAGTTTCAAGGTAATCTCACTGGAAAGACAGGAGGCCAGATAGGTCCTGGAGCAAGTTTCTCCTTTTCGAAGAGGAATGCTTTCCGTGCTGCTGAGACATTAACACTTAAGCTTTGGGGCTCGTACGAGTGGCAGACGGGAGCCAACATCTCAGGCAAGCGCTCGTTGCTCAACTCCTATGAGTATGGCTTGAGCGGCTCGCTATCCTATCCTCGCTTCCGTTTCTTTGGTAGCGTTGGACGCAAGCTCGGCCGTAAGTTCGTTTCCACGACTGCTATCGACTTGCAAGCACGTTGGCAGAACAGGGCAGGCTTCTTCGGCAGAGTGTCGTGGAGTGCTGGTGTCAACTATACCCTGCAGCACAAACGGAACATCAAGCACGAGTTTTCACCGTTGACCATTACCTACGACCAACTGTTGCATAGCACGGCTCGCTTCGACTCTATCGTCAATGCCAATCCTGCATTGTATGTTTCCATGCGCGACCAGTTCGTTCCCAGTATGTCCTACACCTTCTCGTGGGCAGGCACGCCAAGACATCCTTCCGCTCTAACTGTCTCGTTCAAGGAGGCGTCGGCACTTGTCTCGAGCATCTATGCCATCTGTGGCGACTCTTATAGCAAGGAGGGTAAGAAACTTCTGGGAGTGCCTTTTGCCCAGTTTGTGAAGACAACCGTGCAATACACCCGTCAGTTCCCTTTGACGAAGCGAAGTCTTATTGCGACGCGAGCCTTTGGAGGCATTGTGTATAGCTACGGCAATGCTAAGGCGGCCCCTTACAGCGAGCTCTTCTCTGTGGGTGGTGCCAACAGCATTCGAGCCTTTGGTATGCGTACTATTGGCCCAGGCTCTTACCATCCTGAGAGGTCGCAATACTCGTATGTCGACCAGATGGGCGACTTCAAACTTGAACTCAATGCTGAGTATCGCTTCCCTATCGTTGGCAAACTTCAGGGCGCGACATTCCTCGATGCAGGCAATGTATGGCTTCTGCGCAATAGCGAGAACCAGCCAGGCGGTCAGTTCCGTTTCAAGGACTTTGGCAAGGAGATAGCGCTCGGCACAGGTGTAGGCATACGTTATGACCTCGATTTCCTCGTTATCCGCTTCGACCTTGGCATCGGCATTCATGCACCCTACAATACAGGGAAGCGAGGTTATTACAACATGCCTAGCTTCGGCAAGTCCCTCGGCTACCACTTTGCCATCGGCTATCCTTTCTGATTGCTTTTATTCGTTCCAGAAGCGCCAGCTCGCAATGGCTTGTAGGTGGAGCATTTCAAGGCCGTTCTTGACGGTTGCGCCTTGTTCTCTGCCTTTCTTCATGAAGAGCGTGTCTTCGGGATTATAGACGCAGTCGAAGAGCAAGTGCTTCGAAGTGAGCAGTTCGTAGGGAATGGCTGGGGCTTGATCCACTTTTGGAAACATGCCGACAGGCGAGCAGTTGACAATGACGCTGTATTCCGCCATCACTTCCGGCGTGAGGTCGGAGTAGGCGAACCTGCCTTCGTGAGGTGTCCTGCTTACATATTTCCAATCAAGCCCCAAGCGACTCAGGCCGACACAAATGGCTTTGCTTGCTCCGCCAGTGCCCAAGACGAGTGCCTTCGTGTGGTGTGGTTGCAGGAGAGGACATATGCTGTCGGTAAATCCGATGATGTCGCTGTTGAAACCTTTCAGTTTGCCATCGCGAATACGAATGACGTTGACGGCTTCTATCTCTCGCGCTTCGTCGCTCAGTTCGTCGAGAAGCGGGATGACAGCCTGTTTGTGGGGCAAGGTGACGTTAAGCCCTCGCAGTTCTGGATTGTCGCGAAGCACGTCGAGGACCATTGCTGCATCGGGTATCTCGAAGTTGAGGTATTGCGCATCAATGCCTTCACGAGCGAACTTTTCCGTGAAAAAACCTCTGCTGAAACTGTGTCCCAAGGGGAAACCTATAAGGCCGTATTTAATCATTTCTTTGCCAAATACATTGTGTTAATGCCGAAAGTGAAGCGTTTCCACTCGATGTCGCTGAAGCCTATCCTGCGCAGGATGCCTTCCATCTGCTCTGGCTGGGGAAAGGCTTCCATGGATGCTGGCAGGTAAGTGTAGGCGCTGTTGTCGTGGCTGACGAGCCGTCCGAGTATGGGCATCACGACATGAGCATAGAGCCAGAACATCTGTTTCATCGGGAAGCAAGGTGGCGGTGTGAGTTCTACGATGAGAAGATGACCGCCATGACGCAGTACTCTGTGCATTTCCTGCAGTCCCTTGTCGAGGTCTTGGAAGTTGCGAACACCATAAGCCGACGTTACAGCATCGAACGAACCGTCTGGAAATGAGAGACTCATGCAGTCCTCGTGTTCGAAGGAGATAGTGTCCTGCAGTCCTTCCTTCAGCACTTTCTCCCTTCCAACCGCCATCATGCCTTCGCTGATGTCTGCCCCTGTGATGTGCTGAAGCTTGATGCGTTTGGCCATGAGCAACGCGAAGTCGCCTGTTCCGGTAGCGATGTCGAGGATTTGTTGCGGCCTGTGTTTGCCCAGAGCATCAACTGCTTTGCGTCGCCAACGACGGTCTATGCCGAGCGAAAGCAAGTGGTTGAGGCGGTCGTAGGTGGGCGCGATGCGGTCGAACATCTGCCGCACCCCTTGCTTGTTTACCTTTTGCTCAGCCATTCTGTCACGTTCCTCTCGATGCGACGGGCAATGTCGCCTTCGCTGTCGGCAGGCACGAACTTCTCTCCGACGATGTGTTCGTAGAGTTCGATGTAGCGGTCGGCCACACTTTGAGCGTATTCATCGGTAATCTCAGGCATGACTTGTCCGGGCTGATTCATGAAGTTGTGCTCGATAAGCCACTGCCGAACGAACTCCTTCGACAGCTGTTTCTGAGGCTCACCCTTCGCGAACTTCTCTTCGTAGCCGTCTGCATAGAAGTAACGACTGCTGTCAGGCGTGTGGATTTCGTCAATGAGGATGACCTTGCCACCGCGTTTGCCGAACTCATACTTCGTGTCGACCAGGATAAGTCCCTTCTTTGCGGCAATCTCCGTGCCACGCTGGAAGAGGGCACGAGTGTACTTCACCATCGTCTCCCAATCTTCCTTGCTGACCAATCCCTGCTTGATGATTTCCTCGGCAGAGATGTTCTCGTCGTGTCCTTCCTCAGCCTTTGTGGTCGGCGTAATGATGGGTTCTGGGAACTTTTGGTTCTCCTTCATGCCTTCCGGAAGCTTCACTCCGCAGAGTTCACGGCAGCCTGCTTTGTACTCGCGCCAAGCCGAGCCAGTCAAGTAGCCGCGGATAATCATCTCCACACGGAAGCCTTCTGCTTTCAGGCCTACAGTCACCATTGGATCTGGAGTAGCCAGTTTCCAGTTGGGCACGATGTCGGCTGTGGCGTCGAGGAACGAAGCGGCAATCTGGTTGAGCACCTGTCCCTTGAAGGGAATGCCTTTTGGAAGGATGACGTCGAAGGCCGAGATGCGGTCCGTAGCCACCATTACCATGAGATCATCGTTGATGTTATAGACATCACGCACTTTTCCGTGATAAACATTCACCTGTCCAGGCAGGTTGAAGTCAGTTCTTGTTAAAGCTTTCATCTTCTTTCTGTTGTATTTTTTGTTGTGATTCGTAAGCTTCCACGATGCGAGTGACGAGTTTGTGTCGCACGATATCCTTCTTTGTGAGTTCGATGAAACCGATGCCTTTGATGTCCTTCAGGAGGTGGAGCGCCTCGATAAGACCGGAGCGAACACTGTGCGGGAGGTCAATCTGAGTAGTGTCTCCCGTCACAATCATCTTGGTGTTCATACCCATACGGGTCAGGAACATCTTGAGCTGAGCACTCGTCGTGTTCTGAGCTTCGTCGAGTATGACGACAGCGTCGCTCAGCGTTCGGCCTCGCATAAAGGCAAGCGGAGCAATCTGTATCGTGTTCTGTTCCATCATTTCCCTCAGTTTCTGAGTCGGAATCATGTCCTCCAAGGCATCATAAAGCGGCTGAAGATAGGGGTCTATCTTCTCCTTCATGTCGCCAGGAAGGAAGCCAAGTTTCTCGCCAGCCTCTACTGCGGGACGCGACAAGACGATTCTCCTGATCTCCTTATTCTTGAGAGCTCGAACGGCGAGGGCAATGCTGGTGTACGTCTTTCCTGAGCCTGCAGGTCCGACTGCAAAGACGAGGTCGTTCTCCTGATAGGCTTTGACGAGCATTTGCTGATTGGTTGTACGGGCACATATCGGCCTGCCTGTCACACTATAGACAATCACGCCCTCAACTCCTTCACGCTCAGAGCGTTCGCCTCGAGTGATGTGGAGGAGTTCTTCCTCAGTCAGACTGTTGTACTTGAGGATGTGTTTCTGCAGTTTCTGCACGATTTCCTCGAAGGCACACATCTCCAACTCGTCGCCCATGACATGTATGACGTTGCCTCGAGCCACGATGCGGAGCTTCGGGTAGAGTGCCTTGAGCATCTGCATATTGATGTTGTTCACGCCATAAAGCAGCAGGGGATCGATGTCCTCGATAAGGATATGTTTTTCTATCATTCGCCAGTATTTTAATGCAAAAGTAATAAACTATTTTGAGATTTCCGCGATTTTGTGTACTTTTGTACGTCAAAAGTATGAGAAGACTCAAGAAAAAGATATTTTTAAGCGTTTTTGGAGGCACAGTTCTGCTGCTTGGAGCGGTAAGATTGGCATTCCCCGAAGTGACGGCTGGCGAGAAAACTGACGAAACGCAGCCAGTCAAAGAGCCAGTACTCCCACGGGAAAACTCCAGTACCACCACGGGAAAACTCCAGTACCACCACGGGAGTACTGGCGAAGTACTGAGCGAAGTCAAACTCAGCAACCTGCCGATTGACTCGGAAGGGCGTGTGAAGTGGCATCCCGTTCGCAGTGTCCCCTCCTATGCAGCCTGCTTTCCTGATGTTCAGGAGGTGCAGATAGTGGCAGCTCAGAAGTGGGGCGTCTCCCCCGTTCGCAACAGGCAGGAAGCGGAGCATCGCAGAAAAGAACTCGTTTATGTGGGCGCCAACCCCTTCTATTGCATCGATAAAGGCATGACTCACAGCATTCCTTACCTCGTTCCTCGAGCCGCCCATCTGCTCTCGACAATAGGCCGCAACTATCTCGACAGCCTATATATAAAAGGTATACCTCTTCACCAAATCATCGTCTCGAGTGTACTTCGGACAGAAGACGATGTTGCTCGCCTCCAGCAACGCAATGGAAATGCTTCCGACCAAAGCTGCCATCGCTTCGGCACCACTTTCGATATCTGTTACAACCGCTATTCCACAGTCTCTCCGCCAGGCGAACCAGCCAGACGAACTGTTCAGAACGACACACTCAAATGGGTGCTGAGCGAAGTGTTGCGTGATATCCGAGAAAAAGACCTGTGTTACATCAAGTACGAAGTCAAGCAAGGTTGCTTCCATATTACCGTCAGATAGTTAAAAATCGTTAGAGATATCATCTTTGATTAAACTTTTCAACCCCTCCTCTGGTCAAAAGGGTGTGACAAGAACATAAGTAACATAACTAAATTAACAGAGATGAAAAAGACTATTATCGTGGCAGTTCTGGCTCTTCTGAGCAGTACCGCCGTCAGCGCACAAGAGCGCATGAGTGCCGAACAGCGTGAAGCAGCAATGGCCGAACGCATCGAAAGGGCAGCCGATCGCATGGCTAGCGACTTCAAACTGAAGGATGATGCAAAGAAAACCTTTGTAGCAACTTACGCAGCCTACCAGAAAGAAATGTTCGCAACCAATCAGTTCCAAGGCCAACGCCAAGAACAAGCTGGTCGTGATGAAGAGAAGAAAGAATTGAGTGCAGAAGAAGCACAGGCAAAGATTCAGGAGACCTTCACCCGTCAAGAGCAGCAGATTGCAACCATGCAAAAGCGTCTGGAAGTCCAGAAGAAGTATGCAGAAGAGTTCGCAAAAGTGCTTACTCCCCAGCAGGTTCTTAGATTGCTCACTCCTCAGCGCGGTCAAGGCCAGCAGCGTGGACAAGGCAATGGCGAACGTCGCGGTGGTTTCGAAGGCGGTAATCGTGGCGGCTTTGGTGGCGGTCAACGTGGCGGCGGCTTCGGTGGCGGCTTTGGCGGCGGCGGTTTCGGCGGCCCTGGCGGTGGCTTCTAAAGCTATAATCAAAGAAAGATAAAGAAAAAGGTCCAAAGTCTTGCTGCTTTGGACTTTTTTTTGTAGTTTTGCAAGCAAAACTAACACATAATATAACTATGGGAAGAGTACTGATTATCGGAGCTGGTGGCGTAGCTACCGTTGCCGCTCACAAGGTTTGTCAGAATCCTGACATTTTCACCGAAGTAATGATTGCCAGCCGAACAGAGAAGAAATGTATCGCTTTGGCAGAAGTTCTTAACAAGAAGTATGGCACGAAGGTAAAGACTGCTCAAGTCGATGCCGACAGCGTGGGGCAACTTATCAGCTTGTTTGAAAGCTACAGGCCAGATATCGTGATGAACCTCGCGCTGCCTTATCAAGACCTTACTATCATGGAGGCCTGTCTGCAGACAGGTTGCAACTATCTCGACACGGCTAACTACGAGCCAAAAGATGAGGCACATTTCGAGTATTCCTGGCAGTGGGCATATCGCGAAAGATTTGAGAAAGCAGGACTTTGTGCCATCCTTGGTTGCGGCTTCGACCCAGGCGTAACCAGCATCTTCACTGCCTATGCAGCCAAACATCACTTTGATGAGATTCAGTATCTCGACATCGTGGATTGTAATGCAGGCAATCATCACAAGGCTTTCGCCACGAACTTCAACCCCGAAATCAACATCAGGGAAATCACGCAGAAAGGCCTCTATTGGGAGGATGGCAAATATATCGAGACAGAACCGATGGAGATTCACAAACCCTTGACCTACCCTGGCATCGGACCAAAGGAGAGTTATCTGCTTCATCACGAGGAGATAGAGTCGCTCGTCATCAATTATCCGACCATCAAGCGCGCTCGTTTCTGGATGACATTCGGTCAGCAATACCTCACTTACCTTGATGTCATTCAGAACATTGGCATGAGTCGAATTGATGAAGTCGAGTATAAAGCACCCAAAGCAGACGGCAGTGGCGAGGCAGTTGTCAAGATTGTTCCCTTGCAGTTCCTCAAGGCAGTGCTTCCCAACCCACAGGATCTCGGCGAGAACTATGATGGTGAAACAAGTATTGGCTGTCGCATCCGAGGTCTCAGAGGCGGAAGCGAGCACACATATTATATATATAATAACTGCTCACACCAAGCCGCTTACGAAGAGACAGGCATGCAAGGCGTCAGCTACACAACTGGTGTGCCTGCCATGATAGGTGCGATGATGTTCCTCAAAGGACTCTGGAGCAAGCCAGGTGTCCATAATGTCGAGGAGTTTGACCCAGATCCTTTCATGGAGCAACTTAATAGTCAGGGCCTTCCTTGGCATGAGATTCACGACGGCGACCTCGAACTTTAAGACATCTTAACTGCCTCTCCTATGAAACGCATCTTGCTAGCTTTTGCCACTTTGCTAAGTGGAACTCTTCTTTGGTCACAGGAAATCGAGGTTGAGTTCTTCACTCCAAGTATCGTGCATGTTGTGAAAACGCCGAATGGCAAGCGCCCTAAGAGTCTTGTTGTGACGGCCTCGCCCGAGTCGGTAGCTGTCAGCCAGAACGGCAATACATGGAAGAGCAGGGAGTTGACGGTAAAGTTGAACCCTACGACTAAGTGTCTTACCTTCCTGTCATCTGGCGGTAAAGTATTATTGCAGGAAAAGGCTTGGTCGATAGAAACTGGTGTCGATAAAAGCGTTCGCCAGGTTTTTGAACTCGAGAGGGATGAGGCGATTTATGGTTTAGGCACCATCCAGAACGGAAAGATGAATCGTCGTGGAGAGCACAAACGCATGGAACAGTCCAACACCGAAGACTATCAGAGCGTCATCCAAAGCATAAAAGGGTGGGGCATCTATTGGGACAACTATTCACCTACGCAGTTCGACGACGATGAGAACGGCATGTCCTTGACTTCGGAAGTGGGCGAAGCTATCGACTACTACTTCATGTATGGCGGCTCTGCCGATGGTGTTATCGCGCAGATACGTCATTTGACAGGTGATGTTCCCATGTTCCCTTTGTGGACTTTCGGCTATTGGCAGTCTAAAGAGCGTTACAAAACTGCGAACGAAACGCTTGGCATCGTGCAGCAGTACCGCAAGTTGGGCGTTCCCCTCGACGGCATCATACAAGATTGGCAATATTGGGGCTCCAACTATCTCTGGAATGCGATGGACTTCCTTGCCGAGGAGTTCTCCAATGGACGTCAAATGATAGATGAGGTTCACAAGTTGGGCGCCCACTTCATGATAAGTGTTTGGGCAAGCTTCGGACCGATGACTAAGGCTTATCGCGAGTTGGAGGAGAAGGACTTGCTCTTTGACTTTGAGACTTGGCCACAAAGCGGTCTTACCTTCTGGCCGCCTCGAAAAGACTATCCCTCAGGTGTGCGTGTTTATGATGCCTTCAGCCCTGAAGCGCGAACTATTTACTGGAAGTATCTTAAGAAGCTTTTCGACTATGGTACAGATGCTTGGTGGATGGACTCTACTGACCCAGATTGCTTCGATTCCTCTCCAGCGACGTATGCTCATAAAGCAGGACAGGAAGGCGGCACTTGGCGTTCTCTGCGTAATGCCTTTCCTTTGGAAACCGTTCGCGGCGTATATCAAGCGCAGCGAGAAATCCAATCTGATAAGCGCGTCTTCATTATGACGAGAAGTAGTTTTGCCGGACAGCAGCATTATGGCTCTAATATGTGGAGTGGCGACGTGTCGTCCACGTGGGACATGTTGCGCAAGCAAGTTCCTGCGGGGCTGAGTTTCTCGCTTACAGGCAATCCAAACTTCAATACAGACATTGGTGGCTTCTTCTGTGGCTCCTACAATACGAGAGGTCCAGCTTCAGCTCCACGCAATCCACAGTTTCAGGAACTTTATGTAAGATGGATGCAATACGGACTCTTCTGTCCTGTATTCCGCAGTCATGGTGCTGATGCACCTCGTGAGATATGGCAGTTTGGCAAGAAGGGAGAGCCTGTTTACGATGCGATAGAGGAAACAATCCGTCTGCGATATCGACTCTTACCTTATATATATAGTACGGCTTGGCAGGTGACTAGCAACAATGAGAGTTATCTTCGTCCCTTGTTTAGCGACTTCGCTAAGGACCGTAGTGTATGGGATTTGACAGACGAATTCATGTTTGGTCGAAGCATTTTGGCTACTCCAATCCTTGAGCCTCAATACACACAAGAAGAGGTCGTCCGCGGTGATGTAAGCGGTGTGGATTGGACACTCCCCAAGACGGCTAAGAAATATCTGCCGAAAGGAACTGGTTGGTATGACTTTTGGACGGGCAAGCGGTATGCTGGCGGACAGAGTGTGACACTAGAAACGCAGTTGAATAGAGTGCCAATGTTTGTCCGTGCTGGCAGTATCTTGCCTCTTGGTCCCGTCATGCAGTATGTGGGAGAGAAGGTGTGGGACAATCTTGAACTGCGTGTTTATCCAGGAGCCGACGCGTCCTTCACGCTTTACGAGGACGAGGGCGACAACTACAACTATGAGAAAGGTGTCTTCTCCACTATTCCTATCAGTTGGAATGAACGCACCAAAACATTGACGATTGGCGAGCGCAAGGGCAGTTATCCTGGTATGATAAAGAAACGTCAGTTCGTCATCAGCACTCCTGACGGTCGTCAGCAGACGGTTAATTACAATGGACAGATGCTTAAATGCAATATGAAGTAATTTATAATAGAGAAGGAAGAATTCTAATAATTAACTTAAAATATAGATTATGGCTAAAAAAGAAAATGAGAGCAAAGCTCCCGATCAGCAAACAGAGAAATTGAAAGCACTTAAGGCTGCAATGGAAAAGATAGAGAAAGACTTTGGCAAAGGCTCTATCATGAAACTTGGTGAAGAAAGAATTGACAACATTGAGGTCATTCCTTCTGGTTCCATCTCACTAGACTATGCACTTGGTGTTGGTGGATACCCTAAGGGTCGTATTGTAGAAATATACGGTCCTGAGTCATCAGGCAAAACGACTCTTGCCATCCATGCTATTGCTGAGGCTCAGAAGCAAGGTGGCATAGCTGCTTTTATTGATGCAGAACATGCTTTCGACCGCTTCTATGCTGCCAATCTTGGCGTGAATGTCGAAGAACTTCTTATCTCTCAACCTGACAATGGAGAACAGGCCTTGGACATCGCAGACCAGCTTATCCGTAGTGCGGCAGTAGATATTATTGTTATTGACTCGGTGGCTGCTTTGACTCCAAAAGCAGAGATTGAGGGCGATATGGGTGAAAACAAGGTCGGCCTGCAAGCACGTCTTATGAGTCAAGCATTGAGAAAACTTACCGCAACTATCAATAAGACAAAGACTACGTGCATCTTCATTAACCAACTTCGCGAGAAGATTGGCATCATGTTTGGTAATCCTGAGACAACTACTGGCGGTAATGCTTTGAAGTTCTATGCTTCAGTTCGTCTCGACATCCGTAAGTCCACAGGCATCAAAGACGGTGACAACATCATTGGCAACGAAGTCAAAGTCAAAGTGGTCAAGAACAAAGTGGCTCCTCCATTCCGCCGAGCCGAGTTCGAAATCATGTATGGCGAGGGCATTTGTCGTGTAGGAGAAGTTGTTGATCTGGGTGTAAACTTTAAAATCCTCGAGAAGAGTGGCTCTTGGTACAGTTATAACGGTATAAAACTGGGGCAGGGTAAGGAGGCAACAAAAGGAGTCCTCCGCGACAATCCGGAACTATGTGACGAGATTACAGAAAAGATCTACGAGGCCATGAATAGTAAGAAAGAGTAATACTTTCTTTGGAGCGGATAAAGATATGGCGCACTTCAATTTCTGGAGTGCGCCATGTTTGTTTAAATCATCACGTGTGTCGTTCGCAATCATCACGTGTGTCGTTCGCAATCATCACGTGTGACGATTGCAATTTACTAGTGTGACGTTTGCAAGTTACACGTGTGTCGTTGGAAAGATACCTTACTTAGCGTAAGCAATGGAGCGTGTCTCGCGGATGACTGTAATCTTGACTTGGCCAGGATATGTCATCTCATTCTGTATCTTTGTGGCAATGTCGGTACTCAATTGCTCTGTCTGTTTGTCATCAATCTTATCGGCACCAACAATGACACGCAGTTCGCGACCAGCCTGGATAGCGTAGGTCTTGACTACGCCTGGGTGACTCATTGCAATGTCTTCCAAGTCCTTGAGACGCTTGATGTAAGCCTCGACAATCTCGCGACGGGCACCAGGACGAGCTCCGCTGATGGCGTCGCAGACTTGTACGATAGGAGCTAACAGGGTTGTCATCTCCATTTCATCGTGGTGAGCACCTATCGCATTGCATATTTCAGGCTTCTCCTTGTACTTCTCTGCAAGTTTTGCGCCATAAAGGGCATGTGGCAATTCTGGCTCCTCGTCAGGCACCTTGCCAATGTCATGCAGCAAGCCAGCACGCTTTGCCTTCTTCGGATTGAGTCCCAACTCACTTGCCATCACAGCACAAAGATTGGCAGTTTCTCGTGCATGCTGCAAGAGGTTCTGTCCGTAACTGCTGCGATATTTCATCTTACCAACGATTCGAATGAGTTCAGGATGCAGTCCGTGCACGCCCAAGTCGATAGTTGTGCGTTTTCCTGTCTCGAGAATTTCCTCCTCAATTTGCTTTTTGACCTTAGCCACAACCTCCTCAATGCGAGCAGGATGTATGCGACCATCGGATACAAGCTGGTGCAAAGCGAGTCGACATATCTCGCGTCGAACAGGGTCGAAGGCGCTTATGACTATGGCCTCGGGAGTGTCGTCGACAACAATCTCAACGCCAGTAGCAGCTTCGAGAGCGCGAATGTTGCGTCCTTCACGACCGATGATGCGTCCCTTTACTTCGTCGTTATCAATATGGAATACTGTTACGGAGTTCTCCACAGCCGTTTCCGTAGCTACACGTTGTATGGTCTGAATGATGATGCGCTTAGCCTCTTTGGTTGCCGTCATGCGCGCATCGTCCATAATCTCATTGATGTAGGCGGCAGCATTGGTTTTGGCTTCGTCTTTTAAGGACTCGACAAGACGTTCTCGAGCCTCTTCAATGCTCAGACCGGAAATCTCTTCGAGTTTTGTTCTTTCCTGGTTGATTAGGTCTGTGAAGCGGGCATTGACTTCTTCTTCCTTCTTTTCGAGCAGAGCCTGTTGCGTCTCCATACGTTGACGTTGTGCGTCGGCTTCCTGCTTGCGTCGTGTCAGTTCGTCCTGCTTCTGGTTAAGCTGCATTTCACGCTGCTTGATGCGATTCTCAGACTGCTGTATCTGTTGGTTGTGTTGGCGTACCTCTTTTTCAAGTTCTGTACGCTTGCTCAGAAACTTTTCCTTAACTTCAAGCAGTTTCTTCTGTTTGATTACTTCTGCCTCTTGCTCGGCATTTTCTCGAGCTTCCTTGGCAAGAGCTTTCCTTTTGGCTGGTACCGCAATGAAATACCATATTGCCACGAGGGCAAAGAATGCGATGATAGCAACCAAAAGGGCAACTATGATGTCTGTTGTCATGAATAATAAATGTTAGATATAAATGTGTTTATACTCGGGGTCATTCACTCTTATTGCTTGACGAGTGCGGCCTCGACTTCTGTAAGCAGTGGGCGGAGAAGAGCAAGAACAGGTTCTGCATCGTTGGTTGTCTCCTGACGCTTGCTTTGGACAGCAATGTCAAGAAGTGTCATTACCAGATACATTTCAGCGTTCTGTCCTGGATAACTGCTTGTATAGAAGTTGAATCTCTCCTTAATAAGTTTTTCTGCTTGACGATAGATATATTCTTCGTCACGCTTGATGGTCATGGGAAGAGTCCACGAACCAAATCGGAGAGTTATTGATAGGGTGTCATCCATAATCTATTTACTACTGAGTTACTTTGAGCATAGAGATGCACCGGTCAATATCGCGCACCATTGTCCTGATACGGCCACGCATGTCTTTGACATCATTGTCTGCCATATCAATGTATTTTGCCATCTTCAGACGGCTGTATTGTTGTTTGAGTTCTTCGTTTTCGGCTTTTAATATGTTTATTTCTTCGTCCTTTTTCTTGAGTAACTTACGCAATTCATCCTGCTCACCACGCAGCCCTTCTTGCTGCATGATGAGTTGTCTAACGCGTGTTTCAAGCTGGATGATAAGGTTTTTTAGTTCTTGAGTCATAACGTAAATACTCAATTTGTGGGCAAAGATAACACTTTTTTTTTCTTTATGCAAGTTTATTGCTCACTATTTTTCTTTGGTTCCTTTTTTGCGAGCATCACGATGGTATGTACATACTCGGTTATCCACTGTTCTGAATAGCCAAGCATGCTTTGGTATTTCCTTATGGCAATACAGGTGCGACGAACGCCGTCATCTTTCCAATCGTTTTGGGTAAAGATCTGATGCACCTGTTTTGCAACCATTTCTCGAAGTGCTCCTCGGAAGAAACTGGGCAGTCGCATCTTCCATTGCATCAGGTTTCCCATCAACATCATCAGGTCTTGGCTAAAGCCTTGGAACTGAATGAGGTAGCTTTGAGCGTCTTGAATTTTGTGACAATGCTTTTTGATGCTGCTGTCAATCTCTGTAAAGAAAGAGTCGCTGACTTTGTAAATGCTTTGTATAAGCTTACGGCAATGCTTCTTTTCGGCAATGCCAAGTTTGTTGTTGACGGTAGCTACGTGGTAAGTCTGCTTGAAGATTCGCAGATCTGGAAGAGCCCCAAGATTGTTAATGCCAAGATGGGCTGCCATCATCGCTTGGTAATAAACGCGGATAAGGAGCATGAAATCTTCCATGCCACCAACCGTCATTTGTTGTTTTTCTTTGTTTTTGCCGAAGATTTTGCTAAGTATAGACATATGTTTTGTAGGGTTTTACATTATATATAATTGATAGATTTGGCTTTAGAATTGTTTAGGAGTGTGCCAAGACGTTGGAACATAATGCGGATGTCAAGCCAGAAACTCCAGTTTCGATAGTACCATACGTCTGCCGATGTGCTGCTTTTGGCTTGTGAGGGGAAATGGTAGTTTGTGATGCCAGCTTTGAGATGATAACCTAAGGCAAAGAGACGCTTCAGTGTCTGACGGTATTCTGAATAATGCTCTGGTCGTATCATCTGAGAACCGACAATTGTCATGTTGCCCCAAAGCACACAGAGGAATTGTGGCAGCAACTCCATTCGAGAATGAACCAAGAACTTTCCAAAGGGGAAATAGCCAGGGTCATTAATGCCGTCTAGGAAGGATGGGGCCGCTTCATAGTGTCGTGTGCGGAAGGTAAGACAATCGAAAGTCTTACCATTCATGCCACATGCGTGTCTAATCGTGAAGACAGGCCCTCGACTCTGTCTTTTGATGCAGACATAGGCGATGGCTGCAAAGATTGGAAAGATGGTGAGTAGGATTAGAAGACTCAGCACGATGTCAGTCAAACGCTTGACAATCCTGTTGAAGAGGTTTTGCAGAGGCAACTTGGCTGGCGAGAGAACATTGACGACACCACGGCATTCGCTTTGCATTTCTTTGTTCAAAGTAAAGACTGGTTGAGGCAGGAGATGGAGCATTAATCCTTGCTCTTGGCAAATGTGTGCAATCGCTTCTAGTTCAGCTGCTTTCATGGCAGAAGGCGTACAGTAGATGCTTTCTGTTTCTGGGTGTGCTGTGAGATATTCTTCTAGTTGTTGTGCCGTCTGCTCTGTCAAGCGAGTGAGCTTCAAACCATAGGTATTTTGTTGCAGAGCTTGTTGTTGCCAAACAGTATCCTCGTTACAGATAAGCACTCCATGTTCACTATGGTGTATGGAATAGTGAATGAACCAACTGTTGAGGATGAGGCGTTCTGCTGTCAGTAACACGAAGAAGAGAAGACAGGAAAAGATTTGGAGAGAGTTCCGTTCTGTAAAAACAGCAAAGGCAAGTATGCTGACGACAAGAGCCGTCTTTATGGCTTGGGCTGCAACTTCGTCACGACGCGCAGTTTGACTAAAGGCATTGTTAGGAATGAAATATGATGCAACTAATAGGAACGCGAAGCCCCAACCCCAAAGTAAAAGCCATACATGCAAGGGGGCATCACCTGTCTTTGTTCCCTGCAACAATGAGATGACGTAGAAACAAGCAGCCCAGAGGAACGCTTCTGCTAAAAGTGTTAAACCATCGCGAAACCAATGTCGCTTTGATTGCTGTGTAGATATCTTTGAAATTCCCTTAGACATTGTTTTGAAGAAAGGTGCGTTTTATATGCGCATACTTTGTATGCAAAGTTACAACTTTTTGTGCGATATATGGCAATTGCAGCAGAGAAATCTTTTGTTAAGATAATTTTTCCGTCAATTTCTTTAATAATAATAGAATTATGTGTATCTTTGCACGCTGATTGTCAATTACAAGATACTAATCAAATCTCAAGGATATATGGCAGATTATATTGCAAACGAAGAATTACAGAAAGAAGAAGAGTCAGGTGGATTCCGTCTATCAGATATATGGACCATCATAGTCCTCCATTGGCAGTGGATTATTTTGTCCGCTATTATTGCTCTTGGTATAGCCTTTTGCTATTTGCGCTACACGCAGCCTGTTTATACATCGTCAATGAAAGTGCTCATCAAAGACGATCAGGATAAGCAACCATATAAAAGCGGTAAAATGAATCTGGGTGAGATGGGCGTCGTTTCCAATAGTAATGGTTTTGACAACGAGCTCGAGATATTGACCAGTACCAATGTCAATAGTCGTGTCGTAAAGTCTCTGAAACTTTACGTCAGCTATGCTATTGAAGGAAAGGTTCGTAAGTTGGAGCAGTACCAAAACAACCCCATCATCGTTGATATGCCTCAACATCAGCTCTCTGTCCTTCGTACGCCTATCGAGATAGAGATGACAAAAGTCGATAAAGGCTTGCATGTTATGGGCAAGGTAAGAATGGCCGGACAGAAAGACCCTGTCACTTTTGACTACGATATCAAGAAACTGCCCAGCAGTATCAACACTCCGATGGGCGTTATCATATTCCAGCAAAATCCTGGCACCAAGTGGAAGAATGAGAAACTTTATGCCACTATCCTTCCTATAGAAACTGCTGCCCGTAGGTACAGGAACAAACTTTCGGCTGGACCAACTTCTAAGAACACCACCGTGGCACGTGTCTCTTTTACCGATACTCAGATTGGACGTTCGCATGACTACTTGAATGAACTCCTCAAGAGCTACAATGAAGATGCCAACGAAGACAAGAATGAGGTGGCAATGAAGACTGAAGAGTTTATTAAGGACCGTATCGATGCCATTCGTGGCGAGCTGGATGTGACAGAAGGTGAGCTCGAACAATACAAGAAAAGCAACGAACTCATCAATCTCAGCAATGATGCGACAACGGCTCTCTCCAATACTACAGAGTACCAGAAGAAGCAAGTTGAGTATGAAACGCAGTTGAATCTTATCAATGCGTTGGTCAACTATATGAACAATCCTGCCAATGCCATGCAGGTCATCCCTGCTAATCTTGGTCTTTCAAATGCCAGCCTTAACTCCACTATTGCTCAGTATAACGAAGCAGTTTTGCAAAGGAATCGATTGCTCAAGTCTTCCAGCGAGGACAATGCCGTTGTTCAGCGCATCACAGCTCAGTTGGAAGAGATGTGGCCGACCATCAAGATGAACCTCGATGCCATTCGAAATGACGTGATGACGCAGAAAGCAGGAGCTGACAGTCAGTATCAGATGTTCAGGAATCGCATAAGCAGTACGCCAACTCAAGAGCGTTCGTTGACTAACATTAGCCGTCAGCAGGAGCTTAAAGCCAGCCTTTATCTGATGCTTCTTCAGAAGCGTGAAGAGAACTACATTTCCCTTGCCAGCACAGCAGCTAAGGCTCGTCTCATCGATCCTCCATTGTTAGCGGGTAAAGTTTCTCCAAAGGATCAGATGATTTGGCTAGCCGCTTTACTGATTGGCTTAGGCTTGCCCCTCATATTCTTCTTCCTAAAGAATTTACTTCGCTATCGTATCGAAGGTCGCGAAGATGTTGAGAAGTTGACAAAGATTAGTATTCTTGCGGATATTCCTCTTGCTGGCAAGACCGTCGATGGCGAGAAAGCACTCGTTGTCCGCGAGAATACCAACGACTCTATGGAGGAGGCATTCCGTGGATTGCGCACCAATCTTCGCTTCATTCTTGAGTCGGACGAGAAGGTTATCCTGTGCACAAGTTGTATTCCTGGCGAAGGAAAGACGTTTGTCTGCACAAACCTTGCGATGTCTTTGGCTTTGATGGGAAGGAAGGTTATTATTGTCGGCTTGGATATCCGTAAGCCACGTTTGGTTAAGCTCTTCGGTATTCCTGCCGATAAGAAGGGCATTACGACCTTCATGTCAGGTAGCGACACTTCGTTCGAAGCTCTAGAAGGACAAATCGTTCGTGGTGTGGCTAATAAGAATCTTGACGTATTGCCAGCAGGTATCATTCCTCCAAACCCGAGTGAACTTATCTCTCGCGATCAGCTCGATCGTGCCATCGAGTTGCTTAAGGAGCATTACGACTACATTTTGCTCGACACACCTCCTGTCGGACTCGTGAGCGATACTCTTTCCATCGGTCGAGTTGCAGACATGTGTCTCTTCGTATGCCGTGCTGACTATAGTCCTAGAGGTAATTTCGACCTTATTAATAGTTTCAAGGCAGAGGAGAAGTTGCCTAAGATCAACCTCGTCCTCAATGCTGTCGACATGCGAAAGAAGAAGTATGGCTACTATTATGGCTACGGAAAGTACGGTAAATATGGTAAATACGGCAGGTATGGTTATGGCAAGGGACGTTATGGCCATTATGGTATTTACGGTAAGTACGGAAGCCAGGAAAGTAAAGAACATACGGAGAAGTAAGGGACGTTTTAAAACGTGGCGTGTTACGTTGGCAAACTTAACGTGCCAACTTTACAAACATAACGTGTGAAGTTCGCGAACTTCACACGTTATGTTTGTAAATGTCCCTTTAGAGGTTTGCGCTTATATAGTATCGAGGACCTGCGAGGAAGTAACTCATATAGGCTTCGGCCCGTTCTACGGCAGTTGCCAAATCAGCCCCTTTTGCCAAATGTGTAGCGATAGCGCTTGCCAAAGTGTCGCCTGTTCCGTTTCGGTCATCAAGGATAAGTTTCTTCTTTGGATGAGGTGTAAGCGTTTCGGAAACTGCATTATAGAGATAGTCAACTAGATACTTACCCTCTTCAACACTTTTAACCAGTACGCTACAACCCCATTCGCTCAGTTTTTTCAAGTCGTTTTCTGGGTCATTTATCGCGTGCCCTAGTAGAAATTCTGCTTCGCGAACATTTGGTGTGATGAGGGTTGCGAGTGGAAAGAGTTCGCTTTTATAGGCGGCAATGGCTTCGTCGCTGACCAATTGCTCACCTGCAAAATTCACAATAACAGGGTCGATGAGTATGGGCTGCCTGTTGAAACGTCGTAACACACTAGCTACGGCTTGAATAATCTCTTCAGTCGGCAGTATTCCTGTCTTGATGCAATCGGCTCCAACAGTACCCAGAAAGGACTCTGCTTGCGAAACAATCAGGTCGGTTGGCAAGTGATGAATGCCCTTGATGCGGTTCACGTCCTCATCCACGATGCACGTCAAAGCCGCAGCCGCCCAGCCACCACAGCGAGTTATCGCTTTGATGTCTGCCTGAACGCCTGCACTTCCCAAAGGCTCGCTGCCGGCAATTAGGAAAACCTTGCCTGTATTTTCTTTTTTCTCCATTCAGGCCGCAAAGTTACGACGAATATACATAATAATCAAATATAATTCTATATATTTGCATCCATAAAGTGAAAGATACGCCTTTTTAGGGCAACGACTATTATTATATAAGATGTTAAGAAACCTTATAACACTTTTCGTTGCATTCTTGTGTTGCCTCTTTGCTGGAGCACAACCCATGATAAGAACGACTCCCGTTCGAGGCAATCACCATACCCACCGCCTTCCTGGCGTTAATGAACGTCGTTTGGCGCGCCTCGAAAAGATGCGCGAGGCAAACAACAACCTTCGTCATCGTCAAGGACCTTGGCGTATAAATGCTCAACCTCAGACGAAAAAAGGACTTGTTCTGCTTGTGGAATTCTCCGATACTAAGATGAAGGATGATGCTGCAATACAGTGGAATAATCGCTTCAACCAGCTAGGTTACTCGCTCGATGAGCATGTTGGATCTGTCCGCGACTACTTCGTTGACCAAAGTTATGGCCTGCTTACCATCGACTTCGACATAGTAGGACCTCTCGAACTTACTCAAACTCAGGAATACTACGGCTCTCGACCTAATAGTCATCTGGACGATCGAGCCGCAGAAATGGTCATCGAGGCCCTGAAACTCGCCAATACTCAAGTCAACTATGCTGATTACGATTGGGACGGCGACAGTTGGGTCGAACAGGTTTATGTTATCTATGCGGGCACAACACAATATAACACACAAGGTTACATCTGGCCTCATGAGTGGAGTCTCAGTAGCGCACAATATTATGGAAACGGCAGTGGTTATCAGTACATGGATGGTGTATATGTCGATACTTATGCGGTTTCCAACGAACTTGCCAGTGAAACAACCCTTGAAGGAATAGGAACAGCTTGCCATGAGTTTAGCCATTGTCTCGGATTTCCTGACTTTTACGATACAGAATATAATGGCGGAACAGCTGCGCAAAACTGGGATGTCCTTGATGGTGGCAGCTATAATGGACCTCGAAACTTAGGTGAACATCCAAGTCCTTATACTGCTTATGAGCGTTGGTCAGCAGGATGGATAGACCTCATCCCATTGACTGAACCCTGTAGAGTGAAGGATATGCCCGCTATCAACGAGGAAGGAGTTGCATACATTATTAATAATACAGGTAGCGCTAACGAGTATTTTATCCTGGAAAACCGTCAGAATATAACCTTTGGAAGGGGCAATAGAGGGCATGGACTCATGGTGTGGCATATTGATTACAATCGTGATGCATGGAACTACAATAAAGTTAATGCTGATAAGAGCCACCAACGCATGACTTTTTTGCCTGCTGATGGGCAAGTAGGAGAACTTGTAAATAAAGATGGCTATTATCAGTATCAGATATCCTCTGACGACGAAGCAGGTGATCCCTATCCAGGCAGGCAAAACATTAATGCTGTACAGCAATTGACTTGGTTCACTTCAGAAAGGTATGGCACCAAGAATCATCAGAACCTGATTCATGATATTTCAGAGACTTCTGCAGGGAAGATAAACTTCACTTATGGCGAATACTACCCACTTCGAACGCCTGATGTGGCTTATCCAACAGATATTACAGCGAATTCCTTTACCGCCAATTGGCTGCCAGTTGAGGGAGCTGCCACTTATACACTCGAAGTAGAGGCAATAACCAACGATCCTTCTCCCTCTTCAGTCTTGAGTGAAGACTTTTCCGGCTTTGCTAACGTAGGCATAGGCTCGCAGGTAAGTAGCAGTGTTATAGGTGCTTATACGAAAAAACCAGGTTGGACGGGAGTAGGTATCTATGGAACGATGGATGCTTTTGTCTGTATCTCTTCTCAAAGTATTGTTGGTAAAATTATGACTCCAGCCATTGAGTTCTGTGGGGAGACGCTAATGGTCGAGTTTGACGCGGCCTATTATGGAACCGATGGTAGTAGTGTTGTAGTTTCTGTGCTCAAGGATGAACAGGTTTTAGCAACAGAAACTGTTCCTCTTACTGCTGAGCGTCAAACTTATACCCTTACTTTTGACGACATTCCTTCAGGATGTAATGTTAGGTTCGAATCTACGGAAAGAATGAAGCGTTTTTATCTCTATAATGTCAATATTTCTGACATGAGTGGAATGGGAAGTTTGACTACTTCCTACAAAGGTTTGACCTCTACCTCTTATGTTGTTGAACCAATCGTGGCAGAGATGTGTTATTATCGAGTTCAGGCGGAGTGTGATGATGGCACTTCCGAGTGGTCAGAATGGATGGATGTGGATATTGCTTCGTTCATAAGTGAGTTGTCTGGAAATGGCGTACAGAAGGGACAATTCTATGACCTTTCAGGCCGTCTTCTGCGTCTTGCCCCACGACAAGGATTATATATTCAAGGTGGTAAATTATATATGAAACGATGAGAGGTGTTATGTTTTACGGAACGAGTGCAGAAAGATTTAGTCCTATAGTGTGTATGACTTCTTCGCTCTTCAATTCTGATAATGCTGAATTCGATAAATAATGTCGTGAAAAATCCGATGTAAACTGGTATCTGGTTTCCTCTATTTCTACTTGTTTGGAGGAAATGCCGTAAAGTATCCCCTCATTTAGGCAATTGAGTCACGCCATCTTTTATTCCTATCTTTTTGCACAATAACAAGGCATATTCTCGCAAAAAAGCCTTGCTGATTGAATAAATTTAACCATCTTTTGTTAAATAACCTTAAAATGGGGCTCTTTCCTTATACTATATGATGTTATTCATTTAAAAAAATGTAAATTTGCTCTGTTGAGTGCACATAAAAGCATAAAAACGTGACCGAAAACAACAAAAAAACTAAAATATAAACAAACAATGCGTATGACAAACCGTTTAAGCAAATGGAGCAGACATTCCTCACGGGTGGTATGTCTGCTGACACTTTGCGGGCTGATGTATGCTTGTAAGGATGAGTTCATACTGGACGACGAGAAGCCCAGCTGGCTCAATTCAAGCATTTATGAAAGCCTGGAGCAGAAGGGCAATTTCAGAACTTATCTGAAGTTGCTGGCAGACAAGGATGTTAATCCCGAAGGCATGCGTCCATTGACTGACGTGTTGAGCCGAACCGGCTCGAAGACAGTCTTCGTGGCAAATGACTCTGCTTGGGATGCATTTTTTGCTGCCAATGCCAATCTGCCAGAGAGCAACCCTTGGCATTATGCCACAAGTTATGAGAACCTGAGTCAAGCTCAGAAAAAGTTGCTGATTCACACCAGCATGCTTAACAATGCCATTGTGATGGAGAATCTGGCAAGTAGCCAGTCCGATGGAACCAATTCTCCCACTCGTGGCGAGTACATGCGTCGCTACACCGACGTTGAGGCTACTGACTCTATAACCTATGTCTCTTCGGAAGACTTGCCCTTTAGCTACTCTGTAACAGACAAGGACTATTGGGAGCGTTTCCGCGAGGAAAATGGAGGAAAGGGCATCTATATGGCTATAGACTCAACGTTGCCTATGATGCTACACTTTACCTCTGAGCACATGTCTAGAAATACCGTGAAAGACGAGGACTTCGGATATTTCATGGGACGCGAAAGAAATACGAGCGATGTGCATATATACGATGCGCTTTTGATGGATAAGGATGGCGTCTGCGAGAACGGTTATGTGAACGTTACCGAGAAGCCGCTTTGCCCGCTCACCAATATGGCAGAAGTCATTCGTACCAATGGCAAGACCAACATCTTCAGCCATATCCTCGATCGCTTCTGTGCACCTTTCTATTGCAACCGTATCACAGA
>JAGCXU010000071.1 GCA_017961145.1 Bacteroidaceae bacterium
CTCTTTGTTCCAAACATTGCCTGAAGCCTCGAAGATGGAGAAGATGTCCTTGTCCAACACCTCTGCCCACAAATAGCCATAATAGCCAGCACTATATCCGCTGGAGAAGATATGATTGAAGTAAGTGGTGCGATAGCGTGGACCTATCTCTGGAATGAGTCCCATCTCCTTACATACCTTCTTCTCGAAAGCATCGATGTCCAAGCCTTCGACGCTCTCCAGCTCGTGCCACTTCATGTCGAGGATGGAGGCGGCGCAAAGCTCTGTCGTCATGAAGCCCTGATTGAATTTCAGGGAGTTGTTTATCTTCTCGACAAGTTCGGCCGGAATGACTTCGCCTTCATCGTTTATCGCATACTGAGCCAAGAGTTCAGGCTGGAAGGCCCAGTTCTCGTTGAACTGCGAGAAGGTTTCCACGAAGTCGCGCTTCACGCTGGTACCGCTAACGGAAGGATAGTGGCACTGAGTGAGCAAGCCGTGCAGGGCATGGCCAAACTCATGGAAGACGGTCTGTACCTCGTCGATAGTAAGATTCTCTTCAAGGTTGCCAACATTCACGATGATGGGACGAACCATTTTCCCTTCGGCATCTACATACTGCTCGCGGATATTGTTCATCCAGGCTCCACCGCGCTTGCTGCTACGAGGAAGATAGTCGGTCGTGAAGATGCCCAAGAGATTGCCGTCGGCATCCGTAACCTTATAGGTTGTAACAACTTCCGGGTTGTACGAAGGTACGTCATCCAGTTCCTCCATGTTGACGCCATATAGGGTGTTGGCGGCAATGAAAATGCCTTTCACAACATTCTCAAGTTTGAAGTAAGGCTTGGTAAGTTCCTCGTCGAGGTCGTACTTCTGCTTACGTACCTTCTCGGCATAGTACCACCAGTCCCACGGCTCTATCTTGCTGCCAGCAGGAAGTTTGCCCGCGGCAATGTCCTCGTCCATCAGCTTTTGCATATCGCTGACCTCCTCTTTTGCACGATTCACGGCTGCCTTCATGATGTCGGCGAGGAAGGCATCGACTGTCTCCGTATCGTGCGCCATTTTGGGTTCGAGGATGTAGGCAGCAGGATTATCATAGCCCATTATCTTTGCCTTCTCAATGCGAAGACGCATGATGTCGAGGACAAGCTGACGATTGTCGAACTCGTTGCCGTTGTGACCTCGCATCGTGTACGCCTCAAGCATCTGTTGACGAAGGGCACGGTCCTCAGTCGTGGTCATCGCGTTAGGATAGTCAGAGACGCTGATGCCGAACTTCTCCTTGAAAGCGTTGCTTTCGGAGAGTATGTTGTTGCCCAACTTCTGCGTCTTGGTAGCCATCTCTGTATTGATTTCACGAAGGCGAGCCTGTTTGTTTTCTGGCAGCCCTATGCCATTACGCTCAAAAGCCTCGAAGCGCTTCTTCAGCACCATCTGTTGTTCACGAGAGAGCTGGCTCTGGTCGGCAAAGTAAATCTTAGCAATACGCTCATAGAGTCCCTTGTTGAATGAGATATTGTCCTCATGCTCGGTGAGCAAAGGAATGGCCTTCTCCATGACAGAGTCGAGTTCGTCAGTACGGTCGGTCTCGCAGACATTGTACAAGACACCTGCCACTTTGGAAAGGATTTCACCAGAAAGCTCCAACGGAAGGACGGTATTCTCGAACGTAGGAGCCTCGGGATTGTTTACAATGGAGTCAATCTCTTTGTTCTGCTGCTCGATTCCTGCCTGAATGGCGGGGATATAGTCTTCAACAAGGATGTCCTCAAAAGGAGGGATGCCGTAAGGCGTGTCCCATTCGGTAAGGAAAGGGTTCTGGCGACTGTTGTTGCATGCCAGGAGTGACAATACTGCTGTCATACCTAAAAGAATCTTTTTCATAATATCTTATTTCAATTGTTTTACAAAGAAAGCCACGGCGAGCTTAACAGCTTCTTCGGGATGAGGGCCGAATCCGTGGTCGTAGTGGTCAAGCAGATGCCATTCGCTCCCTTTCCATTGTTGATGGAAACGAAGACCGTAGGTGTAAGGAACGGTGCGATCGGATGTGCCATGCACGATGCAGGCGCGACCTTTGTAGCCAGCCGCGGTCTCGTAGATGGGCAGCCAGAAGGCCGTCTTGATGTAGTCGCGACCAAGATGATGCCCCCACACCTCAACATATTCAGGCGGGTCTTGAGGGTCGCCATAATTTCCACTTTGACCCGGCACATTGCCTCGGATGGCATCGTCGCGGATTACTCCTGCAGGAGCCAACAACACGACACCGCCCTTCAAAGCTTTCTTACCAAGCTGACCTGCCAACATGGCAACCACGACGCCACCTTGCGAGTGACCTGCGATGCCAATCTTGCCGAAGCGACCGTCGGCCTTTACCCATTCATAGACCTTGCGGGCATCTTCAATCTCATTGGGCACGGTCATCTGCTGGAAGTCGCCTTCGCTCTCGCCATGTCCGTTGAAATCAAAGCGAATGCTGGCAATGCCTTGTGCCTCTAGCTCACGAGCAATGCTGACCTCCAGGCCGCCGTTCCTATTGCCCGTAAAGCCGTGACACAGAATCACAATCGGACACTTATTAGGCAACACATCTGGTGTTTGCAGTTCTGCCACGAGTTTCCCGTGGTCACCTTGAATGATGACCCGCTCTGTGCGAGCATTAACAAGGCTTGCCCAAAGTAGGCAAACCAGAAAGAGCACTCGTTTCATAACTTACAGGTTCTTTACCAACTCCTGTATCTTTTGCTTTGTGGCTTCGGTCTTCTGCTCGTCAATCTTGGCAGTAACGATGCCGCTGTCCTCTACGCCCCAGTAGCCGCAAATGTCTTTGTACTCGCTGATGGCTCCTGTATAGACACCGGGCGAATAGGACGACATGAGCAGCGCCATCTTCTTCACCTTGGCGGGTTTGTTCACGCAGTACAGACGCTGGATGGGTGCCTGAATCTGGGCATTGAGCGTGAAGTAGTAGATGGGAGCGGCCAGCACCAGCACTTCGGCCTCTGCCATCAACGGATACAGTTCCTGCATGTCATCCTTCTGGATGCAGGCACCATTGCCTTTACCATGACAATACTCGCAAGCCAGACAGCCTGCAATCTTCTTCTTCGAGACGTTGACCAGCGTCACCTTGTGGCCTGCTGCCTCGGCTGCGTTCTTATACTCTTCCGCCATCCAAGCGGTGTTGCCGTTCGCACGAGGCGAAGCTTGTAAAATTAGAATGTTCATTGTATTAGTTGTTTAGGTTGTTGTTTCAGAGCTTCATCACCCGCTTCAGCTCGAGGTTCTCGTAACCTTCGGGGCAATGGGTGGAGAGATAGATGGTGGGATTCTGCTGGATGAACTCGCGGACGCGATCGAGTGTCTGGCGAGCGGCATCCTTGTCCTCGAAGACGATGCTCAGCTTGTTGGCTTTGAGGGCAGCATCACAATAGGTCACGTCGCCGTGGAACATATAGCAGAGACCATCGTCCTCGGCAATGACGATGCTGTTGCCTTTGGTGTGACCTTTGGCCTCGATGAACCAGATGCCGTCGGCCATCTGCTGAGCGTTGGGGAAGTTCTTATAGGCCTCGCCGTACTGAGCACGGACGATGTTCTCGCCCTCCAACTTCATGGCGTCGGCATCTTCGGGCGCGATATAGACTTTGGCATTGGGGAAGTATTCCAATGCAGCTGTGTGATCAGGGTGCTTGTGGGTTATGAGAATCTTCGTCACCTGCTCGGGCTTGTAGCCAAGGGCGGCGAAGGCCTCCATGTAGTCGGCAACCTTCTCGCCCATGTAGAGCGGAGCACCAAGCTTCTTGGCCGGGACAGGAAAGTCAGCCTTGAAGCCTGTATCTACGAGAATGACCTCGTCGCCCGTGTCGATAAGGAAGTTCTGTAGCGAGCTGCGATAGATGATTTGTTCGTCGAAGGCTTCCTTACCTTCCTCTCCGCCAAAGGCGAACGGCTGGTTCATAAACCCGCCGTCGAACATACGGATAGCTTTGATTTCCATAGTTTTATCGTTTTAGTTAGCGTTATCTACTCTGCCAGCATGGCTTCCACGTCTTTCTCGAAATCCTTCGGCTCTGTAGTAGGAGCAAAGCGCTTGATGGTCGTGCCGTCCTTCGAGATGAGGAACTTGGTGAAGTTCCACTTGATGTCGCTGTCCTTCTCCACGCTCTTGCTGATGGCTTTGAAGAGCGTCTTGGCCGCCTTAGCCTTCAGCCCATGGTACTCCTCGGTGGGAGCCTGTGCCTTCAGGTACTCGAAAATGGGTTCGGCAGCAAGGCCGTTCACGTCGCCCTTCTTCATTATCTGGAACGTCACGCCGTAGTTCAGTTGGCAGAACTCCTCAATCTTGGCATCGCCCTCGGGGTCTTGCTCTTTGAACTGGTTGCAGGGAAAGCCGATGACAACCAGCCCCTTGTCCCTGTACTTCTTGTTGAGTTCCTCCAAACCTGCAAACTGAAGCGTGAAGCCACATTTGCTGGCCGTGTTGACGATGAGCAGCACCTTACCACGAAACGCAGCGAAGTCCACTTCTTTGCCCTTGCTCGTCAGGGCCTTGAAATCATAGATTGTTTCCATATTCGTTATGTTTATTGTTTATTAATCAATGAGTCTCAATCCTTTCTCCTCCCCATAAAGGGGGAGTCAGAGGGGGCTTCTCACCCCATCACTACATCGAGGACCATCATCAGCACGAAGCCAATGGCAAAGCCAATAGTGCTAAGGTTGGTGTGTTTGCCTGCCGAGGCTTCGGGAATAAGTTCTTCCACGACGACATAGAACATGGCACCTGCAGCAAAGGCGAGCATGTAGGGCAGGACTGGGGTGAGCAACGAAGCCAGCAGCACGACGGCTAATCCACCGATTGGCTCAACGGCTCCGCTCAACGAACCTATCCAGAACGCACGCCAACGACTGTTGCCTGCCGCCCGCATCGGCATTGAGATGATTGCTCCCTCAGGGATGTTCTGGATGGCAATGCCGATAGAAACGGTCAAAGCGCCTGCCACGGAAAGCCCTGAATCAGCATTCTGTGCCCCTGCAAACACGATGCCGACGGCCATTCCTTCAGGCAGGTTGTGGATGGTGACAGCAAGGGCAAGCATCGCCGTACGGGACAAACGCGAGCGAAGACCTTCGGGCTTATCGGTTCCTATGTGCAAGTGAGGCGTCAATTCGTCAATCAGGAGCAGGAAGCCGATGCCCAGCAGGAAACCGATGGCAGCAGGAAAGACCGTCCACGCACCTTTGGTCTCCTCCATCTCCATTGCCGGAATGAGCAGCGACCATACGGAAGCAGCCACCATCACGCCCGAGGCAAAGCCAAGCAATGCTTTCTGCAGACGCTCCGGCATCTTGTCCTGCATAAAGAAGACGCATGCCGAGCCGAGCATCGTGCCCAACAGAGGGATGAGTAAGCCTATTACTATCGTTTCCATAAACGCAAAGGTACGAAGTTTTTTTCAAACCTCATACCTTTTCAGAAGAATAAATTTACTTTGCAGGCTGAAATACTTTCTTCCTCAGCAGCGACTCGGCAGAGTTCAAGCACGCTTAGCTCTGCACCCGATGCTACTTAAGTTCCCACTTGCAGCGGGCGGACGATACTGTCATCGACTACATTAACCAAAACTCTCTCTCTGAGCTAAGATAAAAAACATCACGTGGGTAATTGGCAAACTACACGTGTGAAAATTGCAAATTACACGTGTTAAGTTGGGCAACTACACGCGTGTGGTTTTTAGGCTTCACGTGCCTACATTAAAAACATGACATCTGAAAAGAGGAGAAAGTCAATAAATGAAGAGAAATCTGACTTAATAAAAAGCGTCAAAATGGCGAAATTGCCTTCCTAATGCGCATCTTGAGTTCTTCGAGGCGGCCGCTTCGGATGCTGACGCGCATCTGCACGTCCATGTCGTAGCTTTGCGAGAGGACGCGGGCTTCCATGTCGCGGACAACTTTCATCACGGCATTCATCAGGGGGTACTCGAAGCTGAAGTCATACTCCGCCTCGACCTGTCTTTCCTCGATGGTAGCGGCTGCAATTGCTTCGGCGGCTGCCGTGCGATAAGCCACGATGAGTCCGCTTGTGCCAAGCTTGACGCCACCGAAGTAGCGCACGACAAGGATGATGATATTGGTCAGCTCGTTCGAGTTGATTTGTCCAAGGATGGGCTTGCCGGCAGTGCCGCTCGGCTCGCCGTTGTCGTTGGAGCGGAACGTCTCCCTGTCGGCACCAATCATGTAGGCCCAGCAGACGTGGCGGGCATCGTAGTACTTCTTCTGGTACTGCTCCACGAGCGCCATCGCCTCCTCGACAGTGCTGACAGGATGCGCAAAAGCGAGGAACTTACTCCTGAGTTCAGTGTAAGTGCCCTCGCTTTTGGCTGCTATGGTTTTGTAGATGTCAATCATCCAGTTTATGTATCACCAGCCCTGACCTCAGCTTTGGCTCGAACCATGTGGCCTTGGGCGGCATGATGTTGCCGCTGTCGGCGATGTTCATGATCTGCTTCATGCTGACGGGATAGAGAGCCAGAGCCATCTTCATCTCGCCGCTATCGACGCGACGCTTCAGTTCGCCCAAGCCACGAAGCCCGCCAACGAAGTCGATGCGGTTGGAGCTCCGCAAGTCCTTGATGCCAAGCAGTTCGTCCAAGATGAGGTTGCTGCTGATGCTGACGTCGAGACTGCCGATGGGGTCGCTCTCGTCGCAAAGGCCGTCCTTAAGCTTGAGGCTGTACCAAACGCCCCCAAGATAGAGGCTGAACTCATGCAACTGGGCAGGACGATAAGGCTCTGCGCCCTTGGCGGTGACGATGAAACTTTTAGACAAGGCGGAAAGGAACTCTTCGTCGGTCATGCCGTTCAAGTCTTTGACGACGCGGTTGTAGTCGAGGATGGTGAGTTGGCTTGCAGAGAAGCAAACGGCCATGAAGTAGTTGTACTCCTCGTCGCCGCGATGATTCGGGTTCTGCTTTGCCTTCTCAGCACCGACAAGCGCCGCTGCCGCACTGCGATGATGTCCGTCAGCTATATATAAATAAGGTATAGCGGCGAAAGTTTCGGTGATGGTGCGGATGTCGTCTGCGTCCTTGACCAGCCAAAGCTGATGACGGAAGCCGTCGATGGGCGCGATGAAGTCGTACTCGGGCGTTGTTGCAGCGATGCGGCTCACGAGTGCATCGAGAACGGCATTGTCGGGATAGGCGAAGAAGACAGGCTCGAGGTTCGCGTTGTTCACACGGACGTGCTTCATGCGGTCCTCTTCCTTGTCACGACGTGTCAGCTCGTGCTTCTTGATGACACCGTTCATGTAGTCCTCAACTGCCGCAGCCACAACAAGACCGAACTGCGTCTTATTGTTCATCGTCTGCGCATAGATGTAGTACATCTCCTCGTTGTCCTGCTTGAGCCAGCCCTTGTCCTGGAACTTCTGGAAGTTCTCGGCGGCCTTCTCATAGACGCGAGGGTCGTACTCGCTTGTGCCGACGGGGAAGTCAATCTCCGGCTTGATGATATGATAGAGCGATTTCTCGTTGTCACCAGCCTCAGCACGAGCCTCCTCCGAGTCAAGCACATCGTAAGGCCGACTCTCAACTTGCTCAACGAGTTCCTTCGGAGGACGAATGCCACGAAATGGTTTAACTACTGCCATCTTTTAGTTGACTTTGAATTTAGTGATACCATCTCGGAGGAAGCCGACAATCTGGTTTGCAGCAGCGATGCCGGCGTTGACGTTAGCTTCGGCTGTCTGTGCGCCCATCTTCTTCGGCGTAGCGAAGTAACGACCGGGGAACCTCTCGGCGAACTCAGCATCTGCATCGGGCTTGATGTCCGTCAGGTACTTCAAGTCCTCGCGCTCTTCCATGAGCTTGATGAGTCCTGCTTCGTCGATGACTTCCTTGCGGGCTGTATTGACGAGGATGCCGCCCTTCTTCATCTTGCCGACGAGGTCATAGTTGATGCTCTGCTTCGTCTCGGGCGTAGCGGGAATGTGGAGCGACACGATGTCGCACGTTTCGAAGAGTTCTTCCTGACTCTTTGCGGCAGTAACGCCAGCAGCTTCGATAACTTCTGCAGGGCAATAAGCATCGTAAGCGGCAATGTCCATGCCGAAGCCCTTTGCCACGCGAGCCACGTTGCGACCCACGTTACCAAAGGCAAGGATGCCAAGCTTCTTTCCTTTCAGCTCTGTGCCACTTGTGCCATTGAAGAAGTTACGGACGCCGAAGACGAGCAGACCGAAGACAAGCTCAGCCACGCTGTTGGCATTCTGACCAGGCGTGTTCATGGCAACGACGTTGTGTGCCGTAGCTGCTGCGAGGTCGATGTTGTCGTAACCTGCACCAGCACGCACCACAATCTTCAACTGCTTGGCAGCGTCGAGCACCTCAGCATCCACCTTGTCCGAGCGGATAATCATGGCATCGACATCCTTTACGGCATCGAGCAGCTGACTCTTCTCAGTATATTTCTCAAGCATGACTACTTCGTAGCCAGCAGCGTCAAACACTTCCTTAATGCCCTTCACGGCCACGCCAGAAAAGGGCTTCTCTGTTGCAACTAATACTTTCATAGTAATCAATGTTTTGCTTCAAACTC
>JAGCXU010000072.1 GCA_017961145.1 Bacteroidaceae bacterium
CTCCAGCAGCCTGTCGAGAGACTTGTCGTCGCGCTGCACATAGTTGTTCACGGAGTGTTCGATGCCCTTGGCATTCGCGATGAGTTCGAAGGCTCGCTGAATTCTTTCCTCCGACCCGACGTACTCCTCCTCTGCCCTAAGGCTTGTGGGAAGGGCAAGCAGGATAAGTGTTAGGATAGTTACTACGTTTTTCATTTGCTATTTTGTTTAATGGTTTATATTTCGATGGTATTGTCTTCGCTGACTTGTATCACTTCGAAGTCGCCGTTTTCGTTGGTGACGAGCAGGGAGTTCTCGGCTTGCGGCAAGGCATTGAAAGTGGCTTCTATGATATGGTTGTGCAGTTGCTGTTCCTCTTGTCGGATGGTGACTTCGCACTCGTAAAGCATCAGCGCGGCCCGCATGACGTTCTCTTCCGACTCGAAGATGCTTTCGCCAAGCGTATCGGGGAGTTCTGCGGCAGCAAGGCGCTTAGGTTTAATGGGGTTAGTGGGCTTGTTGGGTTTGATGGGTTGAATGGGTTCAGCGGGAACGGCGGGCTGAGGCGGTGCCTCTTGAGGCAGGTCAGCTATGATGGGAGGCAGTGTCGTCTGTTCCGTCGTGGGCTTGAGCATAAGAGCGAGCAACACGCTGGCAGCTATGCCGAGGGCAGTGGCAGCGAACGGCCAGACGCGTCGGCGCGGCTTCTTCCGCTCGTCGAGACGCCGCATCAGACGCTCGTTGAGGCCCGATGGCAAAGGCGGTTGCTTCTCCTCACTGCTGCGGACAGCATCGCTCAGACAGGTGTCGTCGGAGAGTATCTTCAGGTAATCGTTCTCGTTCATAGTGCGAGGGTTTTGATGATTCTGTAGAGTTTCTTGCGTATTCGGCAGAGTTGTGAGCCGACGGTAGAGGGTAGGGAGTCGGTGGCGAAAGCGATGTCGCGCAGACTCAGCTTGTCGTAGTAGAACATGATGAGCAGTGCCTGTTCCTGCGGTGGCAGCTGTGCGATGGCCAGCTCCAGCATCTGTCTGGTCAGCTCGCTCGGCGCCTCGTCTTCTTCTGCGTCGAGACTTTCCAGAGGCAGGCTGTTCTCCTCGATATAGACGAAGGCCGGACGTCGTCGCCTCATGAAACTGATGGACTCACGGTAAGCGATGCGGCTGATCCAAGTGCTTAGAGTAGAGAGCCTTTCGTCGTAGGACGCGATGTTTTGCAGCACCTTGACGAAGACATCCTGATACACCTCCTCGGCATCTTCCTGCCGTCCCACGATACGGAGCACCAGCCGAAAGACAGCCGGGCCGTACTGTGCGATTAACCGTTGCTCAGCCGTGCGCCGCTGCTCAAGCAGGTCTTTGACGAGTTGCTTCGTGGTTTGTTCCATTCTTGTGGCCTTCTACTCTTACATACGCAACAAATCGAAAAACATTGCACGAAACAGGAACTATTTTCTCGTTTAGTGCCAAAAAAAGTCGTTTTCCATGAGATGATGAAAAACGACACGTGTTAAGTTTGTAATTTTAACGTGTTATGTTTGCAATTTTAACGTGTTAAGTTTGCCAATGACACGTGTGTAGTTTTCTCAGAACACAGCCCGAACGATTTGACAGACATTGTCGGGTTTGGCCATAGTATAATAATGTATAGCAGGGAAGCCGTGCTGCAGGAGGTCGCGGCTCTGCTCGACGGCCCATTCGATGCCCAGATTGTAGGCGTCTTCGGCTGTTTTTGTCTTATTCATCAGGCTGACAAGTTCCTGCGGGATGTCAATGTGGAAGGCTCGCGGAAGCAAGTCAATCTGCTTTTTCGACGAGATGGGTTTGAGGCCAGGAATAATGGGAACGGTGATGCCGGCCTTCCTGCAAAGCTCGACAAACGTGAAGAACTTCTCGTTGTCGAAGAACATCTGAGTGACGATATATTGCGCTCCAGCCTCTACTTTCTTGCGAAGATTGTCGATGTCGCTCTCCAAATTGGCTGCCTCGAAATGCTTCTCCGGATAGCCTGCAACGCCGATGCAGAAGTCGGTGGCAAGTCCTTGAGTAACTGTAGGGTCGAGATATTGTCCGCGATTCAGGTTGCTAATCATCTCGACCAATTCCGAACTATGCGAGAAACCGTCAGGTTCTGGCAGGAAACGCTTTTGTCCAGGCAAAGCATCACCTCTCAAAGCCATAATGTTGTTGATGCCAAGGAAGTGAAGATCAAGCAGTTCCGACTCGACTCGGCTGCATGAAGAACCACCACAAATGACGTGTGGCACTATCTCCAATTCAGGATATCGACGCATGATGGCAGCCACGATAGCAACCGTTCCAGGTCGCTTTGCCAAAGTCATTCGCGTGAAAGTACCGTCGGCATTAGGAACGAACTCTATTTCGTCGCGATGGCAAGTGATGTTGATGAAGGGAGGTTGGAACTCCATCAAGGGGTCGAGGCTCTGGTAGAGACGGCTCGCATCACTACCTTTCAGGGGTGGAACGAGTTCGAAACTGGCGAAAGGACGCTTGCTATTGTTCAGGATGTCGATGACTTTCATGTTATGTTGTGTGTGTTATGAACTTGGATAAGAGGTTTTCACCTTCTTCGATACTAATCTTGCGACGTTGACAGTAGTCGGCAAGCTGGTCTCGATCGATGCGACCAACAGGGAAATAATGTGCTTCGGGGTGGCTGATGAATAGACCACAAACGGAAGTGGAGGGCTGAATGCTGTAGTGATCGGTCAGAGCGACATCGAGTCTCTGCTCAGCTTCCAGCCTGTCGAAGACGATTCGCTTGAGCGAATGATCTGGGCAAGTAGCATATCCGAAAGCGACTCGCATCAGTTTTTCGCCCGTATAATGTTGTCTTTGGAGCCATTCGGCTCCTGCTTCTGCCAAACGAGCACAGAGTGCATGCGTCATCAGGCGTTCCTCTTCGGAACTCGGCTCCAGCAAAGGTCTGGCCGTTACCAGGAAAAGACCGATAGGAGAGGGCACTTGCTCGTCGAAGAAGTCTGCAAGACAACGGTATTGATGAGTGGCAGATTGGCTTCGAAGCATCGGCAAAGTTTGTCCGTCATCAGTAAGAACGATGTCGTTTCCCTGCCTCTTTGCGGGCTCTTCCTTATATAAAGTCTCCACTTTCAGCAGTCCTTTTTGCAAGAGCGACTCGAGGAATTGCTTGCCTTTCTTTAATGTCTTCTCTGCTTCAGGATTGACCAAGAGTTGAGGCAACGTTTCGCCTTTGAATCCCCAAAACAGCAGGAACATCCGCCAATCGATGAGCGGAAGAAGTTCCTCGCATTGAACATTGAACATTGAAGATTGAAAGTTGATTGGTTCAACATTCTTCCATTCGAGTTTTTGCGCAAGTCGATTGGCTTCCAGGTAGGGCGTGAGGGGTGCATGATGCTCGTTCCAAGCATCACGAATCTGTTGTTGTTCAGCCTTGATTTGTTCGATGAAATGGGGCAAAACTGCCGATAATCGCTTTGCCAGCACAGAAGTTCTGGAAGCATCACCACCATAAATGACCAAGCCATCGTAGAGAGGGGCCAGCTTCACAGCAGTATGAGTGGCAGAGGTTGTAGCTCCTCCGACCAAGATAGGCGTATCGAGATGCTCTGTTTGGAATGTTTCGCAGAGTTTTTCCATTTCCTTCAACGACGGAGTTATCAAGCCGCTAATGCCGACGAGGACAGGTTTGTGCTTCAAAGTCGCTTCGAGAATCGTTTCGCAAGGAACCATAACTCCGAGGTCGACGACTTCGAAACCATTGCACGCAAGCACGATTCCAACGATGTTTTTGCCGATATCATGCACATCGCCGTTAGCTGTGGCAAGCACTACACAAGGTTTTGTCTTGCTTTCTTTGCTTTCGTCTGAGGCATCGATGTAGGGCTGGAGCAATGCCACAGCGTCCTTCATGACTTGAGCTGAGCGGACAACTTGTGGCAGAAACATCTTTCCTTCGCCAAACAAGACACCTATGTGTTCCATCGCTTGCATGAGAGGCCCTTCAATCACATTGATTGGCTGACCAAACTTGGCAAGCGCTTCTGGCACATCTTCCGCTAGATGACTGCTATCGCCCTTTGTCAAAGCGAGTTTCAAGCGCTCTTCGATGGGGAGTGAAGAATCAGAGTTCCCACTAGAGACTGCTGGTAAATTCGATTCTTCACTATTTGCTCTTAGTTCTTCACTCAAGGCAAGAAGTCTTTCGGTGGCTTCGTCGTCGGTATTCAAGACGACATCTTCGACGGCTCTACGCAGGTTTTGGTCGATTTCATCGTATATTTGGAGCATCGACGGATTGACGATTGCCATATCGAGACCTGCTTTGATTGCGTGGTAGAGGAATACCGAATGCATGGCTTCCCTTACCTTATTATTACCGCGAAAAGCGAAAGAAAGGTTGCTCACACCTCCGCTTGTCTTCGAGTAGGGCAGGTTCTGCTTAATCCATTCAACGGCTCGAATGAAATCGACGGCATAAGCCTGATGTTCTTTGATGCCTGTTCCGACCGAAAGAATGTTGACATCGAAGATGATATCTTGAGGTGGGAAACCAATGGAAGTGAGCAGTTTGTAAGCTCTTTCAGCAATAGAAATCTTCCTTTCATAGGTTGTGGCTTGTCCTTCTTCGTCGAAAGCCATCACGACAACAGCAGCACCTAACCTTCTCAGTTCAAGGGCTTTGCTGAGGAAATCCTGCTCCCCAGCCTTGAGACTAATGGAGTTGACGATACATTTGCCTTGTGCGTTTTTCAATCCGGCCAGAACCGTTTGCCAATCACTACTGTCGATCATCAGAACGGCTTTTCCCACAGCAGGTTCTCCGCTGATATATCGGCAGAAAGTTTGCATTTCCTGTCGGCTATCGAGCATCGCATCATCCATATTTATATCGATGAATGTTGCCCCACCTTCTATTTGTTGTCGAGCCACAGAAAGTGCCTCGTCGTATTGTTTTTCTGCGATGAGACGGGCAAAACGCCTTGATCCAGCGACATTTGTGCGCTCTCCAACATTCGTGAAGTTCTGCGTTTCGCGGTCAATCAAAAGTGGTTCAAGGCCCGATACTCGCAGCTTATGGTCGGCAGTTGGAATGGTTCGAGGATTGATGTCGCGAAGTGCTTCGGCAATTGCGCTGATATGATTTTCGTCAGTTCCGCAGCAACCACCTGCGATATTGATGAGTCCGGCCTCTGCCATCTTGTGCAAATGCGAGGCAGTAAAGTCGGGAAGTTCCTCATATTCACCCATTTGGTTGGGTAATCCGGCATTCGGATAGATGGAAATCGGCAGCGGAACATTGGCCGAAAGCTGTTCCATGAAAGGTCGCAAATCTGTGACTCCGAACGAACAATTCAAGCCGAAACTGAGCAGATAGGGATAGTGACTGATGCTCGTAAAGAACGACCAGAGCGTTTGTCCCGTTAGGGTTCGGCCACTTCGGTCGTTTATGGTGACCGATACCATGACTGGAATTTCTCGATGAAATCGGGCATTTATGTCACTTATGGCATAGAGAGCGGCTTTCGTATTGAGGGCATCGTAGCAAGTTTCCAAGAGTAGGAAATCGGCACCGCCTTCGAGGAGCGCTTCCGCTTGCTCGCGATAAGAATCGGCCATTTCATCGAAAGAAACGAGTCGATGTGCTGGCTTACTCATGTCGGAAGCCAAAGTCAGGGATTTTGATGTGGGACCCATCGAACCGGCCACCCATATCTTGCGCTCTGAAGCATCGGCAACTTGTCGGGCCAGGCTGGCACCTTCGCGAGCCATCTCTGCTGCAACTTCCGAACAGGCGTATTCCTGTTGGCTGATTCGGTTGGAAGAGAAGGTGTTGGTGGCAATAATGTCGGCTCCAGCTTCGATGTAGAGGCGGTGAATCTGCTTGATGACTTCGGGTTCGGTCAGGCAGAGGACATCGTTGTTGCCTGCCAAAGAAACAGGCCACGACGCGAATCGTCCTTTGTGGAAACTCTCGGCAGAAAGCCCGAAAGCCTGTATCCTGGTGCCCATCGCCCCGTCCATAATCAGGATGCGACGAGCCATTATGTCTCTTATTTCCTTAAACGTCTGCTCCATTTTCGTGTGCAAAGGTACGAATTAATAATGAAATAATGAAAAATGAAAAATGAAAAATGATGGAATGTTCCCAGTTGCGTTCGGAAAGATGGCGTTAGTCGTTGGCAATCGTATAGTGTTATGATTGCAATCGTCACACTATACAAATGCAATCGTCACACTATACAAATGCAATCGTCACACTATACAAATGCAATCGTCGCACTATACGATTGCAATCGTCGCCTTAGACGTTTTTCGACTTCGCTGCCCACATAAGAAAAGAAAAAGTGATTTTTCTTTTGTGGTTTGCAGTGTAAATCGTAAATTTGCAGCCGAAAACGTGTCATTTTAGACAGAAGAAAGTCATGATAAAGAAGAGTGAATTCCTGATTATAGGCAGTGGCGTAGCCGGAATGAGCTATGCGCTGAAGGTGGCAAACGCAGGCAAAGGAAAGGTGACGCTTATCTGCAAGACAACCCTCGAAGAGGCCAATACGGCAAAGGCTCAGGGCGGTATCGCTTCTGTGACGAACCTCCTGGTCGACAACTTCGAGAAGCACATCGAGGACACCATGATTGCGGGAGACTACATAAGCGACCCTGCAGCCGTGGAACAAGTGGTGCGTAATGCTCCTCAGGGTATCAGAGACCTTGTGAAGTGGGGCGTCAACTTCGATAAAGACGAGAAAGGCGACTTCGACCTCCATCGCGAAGGCGGCCATTCAGAGTTCCGCATCCTGCATCATGCCGACGATACTGGAGCCGAGATACAAAGAGGACTGATGGCTGCAGTTCGTCAGAATCCCAACATCGAAGTGCTGGAAAACCACTTTGCAGTCGAGATCATCACTCAGCATCACTTGGGCATTCGCGTCACTCGCCGCACTCCCGATATCGAATGCTACGGAGCTTATGTCCTCAACCCCAAGACCGGCAAGGTGGATACCTATCTGAGTAAGGTCACACTCATGGCTACGGGAGGAACAGGAGCCATTTACGCCACCACTTCCAACCCTAATATCGCGACTGGCGACGGCATAGCCATGGTCTATCGAGCTAAGGGAAAAGTGAAGGATATGGAGTTTGTGCAGTTCCATCCGACTGTCCTCTATAACCCTCAAGAAACGCATCCAGCCTATCTTATCACAGAAGCTATGCGTGGTTATGGAGGCATTCTTCGTCTGCCAAACGGGGAAGAATTTATGCAGAAATACGACGAAAGACTCTCTCTGGCACCTCGCGATATCGTGGCTCGCGCTATTGACCGCGAGATGAAAATACATGGCCTCGACCACGTTTGCCTCGATGTCACCCACAAAGACGCGGAAGAAACCAAGCATCACTTCCCCAACATCTATGCCAAATGCTTGAGTATCGGCATAGATATCACGAAACAGTACATTCCCGTTGCTCCCAGTGCTCACTATATGTGTGGCGGCATCAAAGTGGATCTCGACGGACAAAGCAGCATCCATCGTCTTTATGCCGTTGGCGAATGCTCTTGCACAGGCCTTCATGGCGGCAATCGTCTGGCCAGCAACTCGCTCATCGAAGCCGTCGTCTATGCCGATGCGGCAGCCAAGCACTCGTTGGAAGTGATCGACCAATACGAGTACAACGAAAAGGTGCCAGAATGGAACGACGAAGGCACGATGACAAACGAGGAGAAAGTCCTCATCGCGCAAGATGTCAAAGAAGTGAATCAGATCATGAGCACCTATGTAGGAATAGTCCGAAGCGACCTTCGTCTTCATCGTGCATGGGAACGTCTCGACCTCCTTTATGAAGAGACGGAACACCTCTTCAAACGCGTCAAACCGACCAAAGACATCTGTGAACTCCGCAATATGATAAATGTGGGCTATCTCATCACCCGTCAAGCCCTCGAACGCAAAGAGAGTCGCGGCCTGCACTATACTATCGACTACGCTAAGCACGCACTCGACAAGAAATAAATGAAAAAAGGAATTCTCGGAATGCTCGTCGTCATGGAGAGCTTCTTCCTGTTGCTCTCCATGCTTGTTGCCCTCATCAATGGCGAAGACGATTGGCTTTGCTTCCTGCTTACAGCCTTGGGTGCAATAGCTGTAGGCTCGTTTTTCGTCTTCATTGGTCGTAAAGGCGAGAACAGAAGGATGCGTCGAGCCGATAATTTTCTCGTTGTTTCTCTCTCCTGGATTCTTTTCTCCATCGTCGGAATGGTGCCCTTCCTTTGCCTGACAGACATGGATTTGTCGAGCGCTTTCTTCGAGACGATGAGCGGCTTTACCACGACAGGAGCCACTTGCATCAACGAGATAGACACTCTGCCGAAAGGTTTGCTCTTCTGGCGAGCCATTACACAATGGATAGGTGGTCTTGGTATCGTGGTCTTCTCGTTTGCCCTCATTCCTGTCTATGAAATGAAGAACAGCAACATCTATTCTGCAGAAGTGACAGGCTTAGGACTCGACAAGTTGCGACCCAAGATAGGTGCGACGGCCAGACGAGTGCTCCTCATTTACCTTGTGCTGACCAGTTCTTGTGCCTTTCTCTATTGGCTCGGACCGATGAATCTGTATGATGCTGTCTGTCACGCTTTCACGACGATAGCGACTGGCGGCTTCAGTACCCATTCCGAGAGTATGGCCTACTTCCACAGCAGCTATATAGAATATGTGGCAAGCCTGTTCATGGTGGTCAGCAGCATCAATTTCTCGCTCTACTACTATATGAGTATCCGTCGTAGCCATGTGCTCTTCCAGAACGAAGAGGTGCGCGTCTTCCTTTCTTATATAGGTATTGCAGTCGTCATCTTCATGCTGCTCTTCTACTTTGCCCCTGTTCCTGAGAGTGCCGACAAGTTATTGCCAAAAGGTTTCGAAGAGACGTTCCGCTCAGCTCTTTTCCATGTGAGTAGTGTTGCTACGAGTACCGGTTTCTCGGCACAGAAGTTCGATTATGTGGCTTGGGGAGCTTCGTTCTGGATGCCGACAGTAGTCATTATGGCGATAGGTTCTTGTGCAGGCAGTACGGCTGGTGGTATAAAGGTCATCAGGATTATCATCTGTGCCAAGAGTGCCTTTAACGAACTCATCCAGATGCTGCATCCCAGAGCCGTCCTTGGCGTTCGTGTCAACAAACAGATTGTGCCAGACCAGAAAGTGCGACAGGCTCTGATATTTGTCTTCATATATTTCCTCTTGGTCGTTATCGCGATGACCAGTTATTCCCTACTTGGCGCAGATGTTGATACGGCTTTGGGCAGTAGTATCAGCATGCTGAGTAATGTCGGTCCCGCCACAGGTGCCACAGGTCCTGCCAGCACCTTCGCCAACGTTCCCGCTTCAGGCAAATGGCTCATGAGTGCTTATATGCTCCTCGGCCGTCTTGAGATATTTACTGTCCTCTTCCTCTTCATGCCGGGCTACTGGAAGGACAGGAAATAGAGAGCCGATGGTTCGTAAGTGTACCATTAAACATTGAACCTATGTCAAAGAAACGTACTACACCTGAGTTTATTACCGAGCTTCAGCCAGGCGAGATATTTGTGTTTGGCAGTAATTTAGCTGGTATGCATGGCGGTGGGGCAGCACTTGTTGCTTACCGTAAGTTTGGAGCCATTATGGGACAGGGCGTCGGTTTGCAGGGCCAAAGCTATGGAATTCCCACGATGCAAGGTGGGGTAGAGACGATTCGACCCTATGTGGACGAGTTTATCCAGTTTGCTAAGGAACATCCGGAGTTGACGTTCCTTGTTACTCGCATCGGTTGCGGCATAGCTGGCTTTATGGATGAGGAGATGTCTCCGCTATTCGAAAAAGCACACGACATAGAGAATATCGTCCTGCCTGAAGGTTGGTAAGTTCAGTTTAGAGCTTCCAAGGTTTGCGATAATTGGGAGTGACGAAGCGGTCTGCCTCTCGATTGTGGAAAGTGTGCTTCGAATCGTCGTAGGTCAATACTTGATTTGTCCGAGCTGCTATGTTTCCGATGTGCGCATATTTCGCACAGAAACTTCCATTGGTGATGGGGCAGGCAGTCTGCATGTCTCGTCGCTTCACACAATCCAGGAAGTTTTTCGTATGATCCAGATGGTCGTTGTTCGACGGCTTCACCAGTTTTGCCTCCAGTTTGTCGCCTTGCGGAATCACTTCCCAGCTCTCGCGATTGGCTATGAGGGTACCGTTAGTGCCTTTGAACTCAAGCCCATAGTTGCGTCCATAAGGACCTGATTCGATAGCGACATTAGACCATTGAATGAGATAATCCGGGAACTGATAGGTAACGTTCAGAGTGTCGAAAGTCTCTGAGAAGTTATTGGGATATGCATGATTTCCTCCTGCTGCTATGACTCGCTGAGGCATTCCCTTGACGTTCATTCCCCACAAAGCCATATCGAGCAAATGCACGCCCCAGTCGGTCAGCAAGCCGCCTCCATAGTCCCAGAACATTCGCCATGAACCATGAAAGCGCGAGGCGTTGAATGTCCGCTTTGGTGCAGGGCCGAGCCACATATCGAGGTCGATACCTTCGGGAACAGGACCATCCTGAGCAGGGTTCAGCAAAGCGGCATACGAGAAGTTTGCCCAGACATTGACGCGACCGATGTGCCCCAGTTCTCCGCTGTCTATGTACTGCTTCATGCTATGCCAGAGGGCTGCACTTCGCTGTTGCTGTCCCACCTGGACCACGCGTCCGTAGCGTTGGGCCGCAGCCACCATCGCATCACATTCGGCAATACTGTTGGCCAGAGGTTTTTCCACATACACATCCTTGCCTGCCGAACAGGCGTCGGTCGTTATCTTGCAGTGCCAATGATCGGGAGTTCCTATGACGATAATGTCCACATCGTCGCGCTCCAGCACTCTCCGATAATCTCCATAGACGGCGGGCCGCTCCCCCCAGTTCTTTTCCGCCTCGGCAGCACGATTGTTCAGGATGCCGCTGTCTATGTCGCAGAGCGCGACACAACTGGTGCCAGGATACCTCATGATGTCTGAGAGGTCATACCAACCCATAGAACGGCAACCAATGAGAGCGACATTCAGACGGTCACTTGCAGCAACGGAATTCTTGGGTGTTCCTGCATAAAGCACGCGGGGCATCAGCATACCAGCAGCCAAAGCAGTAGCCGACTGGCGCAGAAAGTTTCTTCTCGTCGTCATATTTTTCATGGTTTATGGTTTCTTACAAAGGACGAATCCAGATGTTGCGGAAGCTGATGGGCTGACTGGGGTCACCATGCGATTGCAGGCGTATCGGGCCATCGCCGTGCTTCACGGTTCGTGGGAAGCCGATATATTCCGTCGTGCCTTGAATTTCCGTGTGATTCTGCAGGAGGACACCATTCTGGATGACCGTCACGAAGGGTTTGTAGAGGTAAGTGCCGTCTTCCTTGAAGATGGGGGCTGTGTAGATGATGTCATAGACGTTCCATTCGCCAGGAGCCCGCATCGCATTGACCAGAGGAGGTGTCTGCTTGTAGATGCTTCCCGTCATGCCGTTCACGTAAGTCTCGTTGCCGAAGCAATCCAGAATCTGCACCTCGTACATGTCCTGCAGGAAGACCCCGCTGTTGCCTCTGGCCTGACTTTCGCCCGAAATGTTTTTCGGCACACGCCATTCCAGATGGAGTTGGAAGCTGCCGAATTTCTGTCTGGTCACGATGTCTCCCTTCGACTTGTCGACAGTCATCACGCCATTCTCGACGGTCCATTCCGCGTTCGAGCCGTTGGGGTTCATCCATGCAGAGAGGTCTTTCCCGTCGAAGAGCACAATGGCATCGCTCGGAGCCGTGTTGGTCTTGATGTCGCCAGGACTGACCACTTTCGGCTGTGGAGTCCAATATTCCGACATTCCGGGTTTCATTGGTTCGGGTTGTGGATACTCTTTTTTCTCCTGTGCCTGAGCGGAAGTCAAGCATGCAGCAATAGCGAATGCTGCCATCGTGAATAGTTTTTTCATAGAATTATGTTTTTCTTCTGCAAAGTTACAAAATCATCATGAAATCACCAAACGTAACTGGGAACATTCCATCATTTTTCATTTTTCATTATTTCATTATTTTATTATTTCATTATTAATTCGTACCTTTGCAGCCTGAAAATGAAGAAAAAGATTGTTTCAGCATGAAGAAAGTTAGAGTTTTCGCACCGGCTTCCATTGCCAATTTGGGGTGTGGTTTTGATATTATGGGGCTCGCACTTGATGAGGTGGGAGACATTTTGGAGATGACAGCTTCTGAAGGTGAAGGGATTACAATCACGAACAAGACAAATGTTCCGTTGCCGGAAGACATCGAGGAGAATGTGATAACGCCTGTCATCCGCAAGTTTTTCGAGATGACGGGGCTGAACGGACACATCGATGTGACGGTTTGCCAGAAGATTTATCCGGGCTCCGGCATCGGTTCGAGCGCTGCCTCCAGTGCTGCAGCTGCCTACGGTATGAATGAGTTGTTCGACTGTCCGCTTTCCGACGAAGAGATGGTGATTTGTGCGATGGAAGGTGAGAATTTGGCCAGTGGTGGCTATCATGCCGATAATGCGGCCCCTGCTCTGATGGGCGGTATCATCCTGATTCGCGGCTACGAACCTCTCGACATCATCCAACTGCCCATTCCCGGCAACTTCTATTGTGCAGTCGTTCATCCCGAGATTGTTGTGTCGACCAAAGAAGCCAGAAGCATCCTGCCGAAAGCCGTTCCGATGCACGATGCCATCAGTCAGTGGGGAAATGTTGGCGGACTGATAGCCGGCCTCTATTCCGGCAATATAGGGCTTGTGGGACGAGCCATGAAGGACTCTGTGGCAGAGCCTTACCGCAAACAGTTCATCCCAGAGTTCGACGAGCTCAGGGAGAAGATTCTCGATGCCGGCTCGATGGCGATGAACATTTCCGGCTCAGGTCCTTCCGTCTTCTCGCTCTCCGACAAGCGCGAAATCGCTCACAAGGCTGGCGAAATCATGAAGGAGCACTTCACCTCGAGAGGCGTGAAATGTGATGTCTATGTGGTGAAAGTGACGAACAAGGGCGCTAAACTGCTTGCTCAATGATGTACTATAGCACGAATGGCAGGGCTCCTCAGGCTGACTTGCAAAAAGCGGTTGTGAAGGGGCTTGCAGAGGACCGTGGGCTCTATATGCCGGAAAGGATTCCGCACTTGCCAGCCGAGTTCTTCGATGGGATGAGTGAACGCTCCTTTGTGGAGAACGCTTCGCTGGTGGCAGAGGCTTTCTTTGGGGAAGATGTACCTAAGGAAGACTTGCGGAACATCGTGGCCGAGACGCTTTCGTTCGATTGTCCTATCAAGGAAGTTGAGCCCAATATCTGGTCGCTCGAACTCTTTCATGGTCCGACCTTGGCCTTCAAGGACGTCGGAGCAAGGTTCATGGCTCGTCTGCTTCGCTATTTCACGAAGGGAAAGGGAGAAGTGAATGTGCTTGTAGCAACCTCGGGAGATACGGGAAGTGCCGTTGCCAACGGTTTCTTGGGTGTGGAGGGAATCCGCGTGTTCGTGCTCTATCCCAAGGGCAAGGTGAGTCCCATTCAGGAATGTCAGTTCACGACACTCGGCAAGAACATCACAGCGCTCGAGATAGACGGCACTTTCGACGATTGTCAGGCACTCGTGAAGAATGCCTTCATGGATGCGGAACTGAACGCGAAGATGCAGCTGACATCGGCAAACAGCATCAATGTGGCCCGTTTCCTGCCCCAAATGTTCTATTACTTCCAAGCCTTTGCCCAGCTGCAAAAGAAAGGGCTCCAGGAGAATGTGGTCTGTTGCGTTCCAAGTGGCAACTTCGGCAACATCTGTGCTGCTCTGTTTGCAAAGAAAGCAGGACTGCCCATCAAGCGCTTTATCGCAGCAAATAACGCAAACAGCGTCTTCTACGAATACCTGAAGACAGGGGTTTATACAGCCCGGCCTTCCATCCAGACCATTGCAAACGCGATGGATGTGGGCGACCCCAGCAACTTTGCCCGCATCTACGACCTGTATGGAAAGCGTCATGATGCCATCTCAGCCGACATCAGTGGCGCGACCTACAGCAACGGGCAGATAGCGGAAACCATCAGGGACTGCCATTCGCGAACAGGCTATCTGCTTGATCCTCATGGAGCTTGTGGCTATCGTGCCTTGAAGGAGAACCTGCAAAAAGGAGAGGTCGGCTTCTTCTGCGAGACGGCCCATCCGGCCAAGTTCAAGGATACCGTAGAAGGCATCATCGGCGAGCCCATAGAGATACCAGAGCGCTTGCAAGCCTTCATGCAGGGCACAAAGCAATCGGTCGCTCTTTCCAAAGAGTTCCAGGAGTTCAAAAGCTTCTTGTTTTCCCGCTCTCGATAGGTCTGTTCTGAGCGCAAGAAGCCATAAGCAATAAGCCAGTTCTTGTTAATTCTCTCTTCCCCTTTGTCCTCGCCCCTTTGGGAGGGCAAGGTTAGAGAGGGGCTTCTAGTTTGACATCGTCAAACTTCACGTTTGTAATTTGCAAACTTCACGTGTGAAATTGGCCACTTTCACGTGTGATGTTTCTTAATTACAGTACAAGGACAGTGCAAGCCGAGAGCAAATGAGAGCTAGCTTTCAGATTTGCCGAACTGATGGAGCAGCGAGCGCCATCAAGTTTACTTGTTTGGCCGAGTCGTGACAGAAGTCGACGAAATCAGCGCAGCCTGTTCTCGCAGTGCAGTCTTCGAGCAAAGCTCGGTGCAGGGAAAATGGCCAGTTTTCGCTGCAAAGAGACTCTTTTGTCTCGACTGCACTGCAAAGTTACGACAGCCGAAA
>JAGCXU010000073.1 GCA_017961145.1 Bacteroidaceae bacterium
CAAGCGTACGGATGGTGTTATGAATAGGGTTCTCAGGATGGAAGTTCTCATAGACGTTGTGATAGAGACTTGTCAACTCGTCGTGACGGCTTTTGTTCATCTGGAGAGCTATATCGTAGAGCGCATACTGCATGGGATGGGCAGCATAGTATTCCAATTCCCAAGCGCAATAAGCTTGGTAAAGCTTATTATATTTCTCATCATACTCTTCCTCGCGCTTCACCAGCACAGAGTCCTCTTCGGGGTTCTTTCCTTGAGCCAGTAGTTCTTCGACTCTTGACCTGAGTTCAGTCTCACCCTGTTTATCTATTGAATCCATTTTCGAGACATAGAGCCGCTCTGCTTTTGCCTCCATATTGAGTTTCAAAGTCTGTTCCGGGCCACCGCTGATGACTTCCCATTTGCCTTCGTCGAAGCGAAGTGTTACGGTTGCACCATTCTCCACAAGGAATTCTCTGTTCGACCATGCGCTATGCTCATATTGTTCGCGCAAGAAGACAGTGTAGAGCGTCATCTTGTCTGTCTCGACATCGCAGGAGAAGTGCCACTGCTTGTCGGCCTTCGCCGTAATGTAATTGTTTGATACTCGCAAGTCTGTGCCTGCAGGACAGACAATAACCGTCTTGCCTTGTGTCGTGTCTCTCAGTTCGCCCCAAATGTGGCATTTAACTTGTGCCTGCCCTGCCGCACAGACGAGGGCGAGGAGTGCGGTGATGATTGCTTGTTTCATCATATTCTTCTTATTTTCTTATTCTCTTATTTCTTATTATCTTATTTTCTCATTCTCTCATTTCCTTGTTCTCTTCTGACTTCGCCTTCTTGTTCAGCCGCCAGGTGACGTGGAAGAGGGCGTAGGAGGGCAGTACGTTGTAGAAGGTCTCGGTGCGGCCTTGCGCGTTGATGGTGTGGCGGACGTTGGAGAGCTGGCCGAGCATGTCGAAGCCGTCGAGCTGCAGGAGCAGGTTGCCGTGCATGAGTCGCTTGGTTATGCGGGCGTTCCAGACGAGTTCGTTGGTGTTCATCGTCGCGTCGCTGTAGCCTCTGCGCGAGTACATGGTCAGGTCGGTGGCGAACTGAAAGTTCCAAGGCAACTCAATCTGTCCGGCAAGACTGTAGTCGAAGTCGAAGACGTTGATTCGCGTGAAGTCTGCCCGAGCGCTGGTGGAGCGTTGATAGTGAAGGTCGCCCTTTGCCGTGAAGTCGAGCTTGTCGGTAGGCTTCCACGAGAGAGAAAGCTCATCGTCGAAGTAGTTGGATGCCACGACGCTTCGGGCATTGTTCATAAGGTCCACGCTATGATTGTGTCTGTGCTTCAGGGTTTGCTTGAGGCGGAGGCGTTCCTTGTGGTCGAGCGGGAAGTCAACTCCGGCGGAGGCGTTGGTGTTCCAGTTGCCGTCGATGTTCTGCGGCGAACTTGTCCGCACGCCTGTCTGCTTGTCATAAAGCACGGCTGTGGCAACGGCATCCTGTGTGATGTCGAAGTTGAACGAGGCATTGACCAGGGTGCGACGCAGCTTCTCACGATAGTTGCCGTAAATGGAATGGCTGCGCGACGGGCGAAGGTCTGGGTTGCCGAGCTGGATGTTGAGCGGGTCGCTGTCGGTGCGGATGTTGAGCAGGCTGCGCATCGGGGGCTGTGCGACACTTGTCTGATAGCCGCCCCAAATGTTCCGGTTGGTTTTTCTGCGGGAGTGAGAGAAGAACAGACTTGCCGTGAGGCTGGTGGTTCGGCGGCTCATCGTGGTATCAACCTGTGTTCCCTGCCAGTAGTAGAGCGTCTCGTGGGCGATGGGCAGCGAGAGGTTGACGTTGAGGTTATTGTGTGTCCCAGCGGAGTCGCTGTAGTGATAGAAGCCATAGCCTATGGTGGGTGAGTTGTTGACGGTCTTGCTGTGCGAGCGCTGGCTGTTGTCTGCATCGAGTGTCCGCAGCATTTCCTCTGTCGAAGGCAACGTGCCGAGAGGATGCAACTCTGTGTTCGCCCATTCCTCCATCTTGTTCAGCAGGTAGAGGCTCCTGTTGCTTTCATTATTATTATAAGAGAATCTGTCGGAGAACTCGATGTTGTGGTTGTGCTTTTGGTCGAGGGCGAAGGACAGTTCGGGATTAAGGCTGAAGTTGTGTGTGCGGTCGATGTTGGGCCGATAACGGTTCCTGAAGTCGGATGCGGCTGCCGTCTTCGGGTAGTCCAGCAGGTAGTGCTCGAAGACATCCTCGTATCTGTCGTTAAAGTAGTAGCTGTAGTTGAGCGAGAAGTTGATGTAGTCGTTGTGGGCAGGGCTGACGTCGAAGAAGCCATAGTCGTTGATGTTGATGTGACGACCCGTGCCATGACGACGCGAGGTGTCGCGGTTGAGGGCATAGCGGCGCAGGAGATAACCTGCGTATGGCGTCATCAGGCTGTCCATCCACGCTTTGCCCCAGCCTTCTGCCACGTCTTCTGCCAGCGTCGCACTCGCGGAGTTGGAGTAGTTTGACCAGTGCAAGTATTCCAGCGAAACATCGTTGTCGAAGTACAAGTCCTTGAATGTTTCCCACAAATTCCCTGACTTGCGCAGTCGCACAGAGTGGCCTGTGTTCAGGCGAGCGTCGTAGCTGCGGCGCGTGAAGAACGAGCGTCCGTAGGTGTTGCCGCCTTCGAGGAAGGTCTCGCTTGCGGTATGGTTGGCCTCTTTGGTGTCGGCGTAGGTTCCCTTGATGCTGCCCTGATAGCGGAAGTCCTCGCCCTTCTCATAAAGACCGTTGGCTCCCAAGGTGTAGCTCGTCGTGATTCCCCGCTCCTGTCTTAACGGCGACCACTCGCCTTTCTCGCCTGGTGTGCGGTAGTCGCTCAGGTTGTTGACGTTGGCAAAGAGTGCGATGCGCGAGTTTGTGGAGTATCGCATGGCAAAGGCTCGCCCGAGGAAGGGAGGTGCTTTCGTCTTCTCTCCGAAGTCCTCCTGACTGCCGAAGCGCTTGCCTATGCCGCCTTCCGCATTCGCAAGCCACGCCGTGTTGTAGTCGCGCTTTAGTCGCACGTCCATTACCATCTCTTTCTGTGTCGTCTTCTCGCGAATGGTGCCCTTCACGTTTTCGGGCGTGCGCTCGTAGCTGCGGATGTCCTTCACCATGTAGGACGGCATGTTGTCGAGGAGCAACTCGCGGTCGCTGTCGAAGAAGTCCTTGCCGTTGAGCAGCAAGGCATCCACCTTGCGGCCGTTCACCGTTATCTCTCCTCCGCCATGAAGCTCTACGCCCGGCAGCTTTTTGATGAGTGCGTCGAGCATCGAGCCTTCAGCCATCGAGAAGGCATCCGCGTCATAGACCAACGTGTCGCCGTCCATGTAGAACTTCAGCTTTGTGGCCTTCACCACAAGTTCCTCCATGATGGTGGTGGAGTCGGAAGCCTCTCCCCAGCCCTCTCCCAAGGAGAGGGAGTTTTTCGCGGGGTTCTGTTTAGGCTTTCGATGCAGGTAGACTGGCTTCAGTTCGCGGTAGCTTTCGCGCTTGTACATCTTGGGGATGTCGAGGGGAGCAAAGCGTGTCTGGTAGCCCTTTGCTTCGAGGCGCAACAGATACTTGCCCGCCTCTTTGATGCTTGCTACGGCGTATGTGTGGAGCTTGTCGTCGTATTTATAGCTTTCCACGTGGACAGTATCGACAAAACTGCTGTCGGCAGCACGGAGCAACGTCGCCTTCAGGCTGTCGATGCCCTCGTGCGTCAAGTGGTCGGCAACTGAGGCATAGACACTTAGGTCCCGCTTCTTCGTCTTTGTGGAGTCCGTCTGTCCGTAAGCTGCCATGCTGAGGAGGGCGAGCAGGAAGGTGATGATGAGCTTGTTCATGTAGGTGATGCGATTACCTTATATTATATTATACGCATGGCTTCGCAAAATGTTGCACGAAATGGCGTTAAAGTTTCTTAAAGATGCGCAGCTATCAAGATTGACATTACCTTTTTCATCGTCTTATTTCATTAGTCTTGTTACCAGGGATATGCAGTTAAGTTTGTTGCTCCTTCATGTAGGAGCAATTGCACGTACATGTAAATTCAATTGCACGTACATGTATGTGCAACGAAAATGACCTATCAAGTTGACAGGAATCTGCTGCCGCATTTCGCAACGCAGCAGCAGGAAGGCGCCATTTATTAACTTTTGAAACCAAACTAACATGTGTTCTATCTTTTGCCTTTTGGAGGCTCTCGGATGCTTTAGCACCGAGGCGCGCCCCTAAGGCGCGGAACCAATGCCGTCAAAGTATGTCTTCTTTCCGTTGACGAAGGACTTTAAGGAGAGGTATTCAAGGGGAATCCATTCCGAGCCTCTTGTTTCGAGGATTAGGAAGTGGAAACCGTGGTCCTCAGCCTGAGCCCGTATGGAGTTTGTTTCAGGGATGCGAGAATTGTAGCAGGTCAGTATCTGAGGTGTAAAGCCTCCGAATGTGGTGTTGTAGTGATACTGATAGTAACAGTCCTGCTGCTTGTCGGTGAAGCTTTGCACAAGGCTGTCAATGGCGGCAAGCATCTGCTTGGCGAGCGGCTCCTGCTCTTCCGGCAAGGAGAAGATTGCTGCTTCTGTCACGCCTGCCTTCTCGTATGCCGTTTCCCCGTATGTGCCCATGCCTATCCAATCGCTTGAGGTCTCGTTCCAAATAGAGTCGGAATAAATCATGTCGTGCTGCCAGAGCGCATTCCGATGGCTGATGCCATGCTCATCCAGGAGGCACTTGATGTCGTCTTTCAGCCTATTCCATGTATATGACTCAGCAGTGGCAGACCATTCGACGAGAGGCAGGGACACGTTGTAGTTGAGGTATCCTTCGTAGGTTCCCTCCTTTTTGCCTGATTCGAGACGGAAGTCGAGGAACTCGTCGGAGTTGTAGTAAGTGTAGTCGCCCTCTTGATATTTATGGACTCGCAAAGTGTCGTGGCTGAGGTTCAGGGAATAGAAGACGGTGTCCTTGCCGCTGGCGTGGCTTTCATAGTGGCAACTGTCCTTCGCCTCTCCCAGCAAGGTATTAATGGTGCGACGGATAGCCTTCACTTGTTTGTCGAAGTATTTCTTCTGTTCTCGCAGTATGCTGTCCACGAAGAGGCTGTCTTTCCTGCCTCGTATGATGTCTGGCCTGTAAAAGAGGTGCAAGGAGTATTCCAATTGCGGACGGTTGCCGTACCTCTCAAGGCCGCCTCTCTTGATGACGGAAGGCTCATAGCCAAATGGCGGCTTGCCCATCGCCGTGAGTTCTTCGAAGAGCTGGCTTACCTTGGGATTCACTTGACTTAGTGCCTCGGATGCTGCACATACGAGTGCAAGCATCAGTAAAGATATTGTTCTGTTCATCGTATTCTTCTTTCTTCGTTCTTTACTTTTATGGCAGCTCGCCAACTCTTTCGAGGACAAAGTCAACAGCCGAGAGCCAGCGTTGCTTGAAGGTATGTCCTGTGACGTCGGGGTCGGTGGAGACGCCGTAGGTGAGTTTGCCGTCGCGTACCACAATGTTATCTATCACGATGAGGCTCCAGCCGTAGCCCATGCCGCCATTGGCAAGGGCGATGCGCACGTCCTTTGGCGACGGCTGTTCTCCCTTTTCGTCTGCTTCCTTGACACGGATGGCGGCCTGCCTCCAGATGTCGCCGCCGCGGTCGTCGTTGGCAGGAATCTCCTTCAGCAGCAGTTCCTCGGCCTTGGCAAAGATGAAGGCTCCCGACTCGCCGTGCCCTGAGCAGCGTCCTGCGGCACTCAGCCTGTAAATGCCTGGCTCGAGGTTCGTCTCGACATGCTGTGCGTGATACTTGAGCACATGGCCCTCTTCGATATGACCATCCAGGTATTCCAGGTCGGGATTGCCTGTGTAGTGCTTGCCCGAGACAGCATAGTACCAGCGTCCGCCGTCGTTTTTCGTGACGGTGAAGCCGATGTCGCGCAGGAACTGATGCCGCTTCGTGTCGTGATAGCTCAAGCGGACCGACTCGTTGACCTTGCCTCGGAGGATGCTTTCGGCTGCCTTGAAGTAGTTCTGTATCTCGGCATCAGCGTTCTTTGCCTTCGTCTGCATGTCGAAGAGCCCTTTCCAGATGAGGGAGAACTCCTCGGGGGTGAGCAGACGCTCGTAGCGTGAGGCCTCGCGCTTCAAGGCGAATCCGATGGAAGCCAACTGCTTGCTGGTGGCGTCTTCGCTCAGTTTGACAAGCTCGTTTACCTTTCCGTTGAGGGCAGAGAAGCCGTCGTAGTAATCGCTGACGTGGTCCATCGCACGCAACACCTTGAGGTGATACTGCGTACTCACCGCCCACTTCCCGTCGATGTAGGTCGTGTCGATTTCCTCCGTCGTGCCTTTCTGCCAGTTCCTCACCGTTTCGCCTATCTTGATGGCCGTGCGGACGCTGTCCATCGTGATGCGCTCTATTGCCTGTTCAAGCGTTACGACCGCCATGTCGTAACCCAGGCATTTGTAGATGAAGCCCTTTTTCTCGCCTTTTGGCAAGTCGTCCCATTGCAGGACGAAACCCAACTGCAGCCCGTCTGCACCTACCCCATAGACAAGAACCCTCGTGTTGTGGAGGAGTCTTAGGGCGCAGCCGCCTCTCTCTCCCTTTCCTTTCGGCCCAATGGACGCCATCAGAGCGAGTTCTCCTCCTCCTCTTACACCTTCGTAGCTACGATAGAGTTCGGCCCAATGTCCGCCATCTTCAAAGGCTTCAACCAGTCGCTTCAGAGGCTTTTCGCCCTTGCAGACAAAATCTGCTTTCTGCACGCTGTCCTTTGGAAGGTCAGTGAAATAGTCTTTTGTAAAAGCGTAATTGCTTTTCGTTATCGTCACATGTTTGTCCTTCAGGAACTGTTCGATGAGTTCTTCCATTTCCTCATCCTCCCAGGATTGCGCTCGAAGCGGCCAGAACAGAAGCAGGCCGAGGAGCAGGATGCTGAGTTGTGTGATTTTTTTCATAGTTTTATGTGTTGTTTTGTGGTTTATAATGGGATGTAATGTATCGTGGTATCCACGAGGTATTCCTCTTGGTAGGCGGTCTCCACTTGCTTGTGGATGATCTTGTTTACCAAGTCCTTGATGCGCTCGTCGGCTCGTATGAGGCCCGTCAGCTCAGCCAGGCAGGTGCTGTCTCGGCAGTCGCCCATCTGGTTCTCGAGTTGCGTGAGGTAGTAGTAGAGGCTGTC
>JAGCXU010000074.1 GCA_017961145.1 Bacteroidaceae bacterium
ATACAGATGGCTTCGAAGAGGAAGTTGAAGACGGGCAAATCGATGAGACAGAACAGGAAGAACATGCCAGAACGGAAGTTGAAGGTGAGCATCGCATTGAGTGGCATCAGGGCTTTCGACTCGCGATGAAGCTCCTCGCGACCTTCGTCGGGCATATTTCCAGCACTCCCATATTTTTCTCGCAGAGTGCTCATAAGTCTCTGAAACTCAGGTGTGGACTGTTCTTGCTTACGCGTATAATCAATATATGTCTTGAGGAAATACTTCCAGAGACGATTGCCTTCGGCAGGTGTCTCGTCGTAAACCTTCTGTTGTTGCTCGGAAGAGTCGAGTTCACTCCCTTTCTCGCCTTTGAGAAGGAAGAGGTGAACCTGGATGTAATAGTCGGCAAGCCGTTGCTGACCCCCCATTCCTGCGAAGCCCGAATAGAGTGCGAGGACGACGACTACCGCGGTTGCGATGAGAGCATTCTGTTCCGTATCGGGTATCCCAAGCCATCCGAATTCGAGAGAATGGTGGTTGTAGAAGCGCACCATCAAGAGGACGTAGATGGGGATGAACCACACAAAACCCGCCATTCCATCGAGAATTCTGCCCAGACGACTCTTCTTTCCGGTCATCCTGGCAAGCTGTCCGTCCGTGCAATCGAAGATGTCTGCCTGGCAGAGCAACAGTACGCCGATGATGTTCATCAGGAGTCCGTGCCATCCCTCGTAGTAGAAGCTGCCGTGCATGAAGAACACACTGGCTGCGGCTCCGATAATCATGGAGATGATGGTAACGGTGTTGGGGTGAATGTCGAGTTTCGCGAAGAGCAAAGCCCACAGATAACTGAGGGGACGAACTACGCGATAATCAAGCCAATCCTCTGTCTCAGAGGACTTTAGGGTTGCTTGTACTTTCTTCTTCAGGTCTTTTATCATTGTATCTTTTGCTTTCTGGTTTATGAACCTTCCCAGAGTCGCTGCAAAACGCATAGTGTTACGATTGCAAACGTATAGTGTTATGATCGCAAACGTATAGTGTTATGATCGCAAACGTATAGTGCGACGATTGCCATTTACTAGTGTGACGATTGCCATTTACTAGTGTGACGTTGGCGAACTTCACGTTAGTCGTTTGCAGACTACCCTGCAGAAGTATTCCATCATTTAATCTGCAAAAGTACAACTTCTTTTTCAATTATGCCACATCTTCTGCATTTTTTTTCATTTTGCTTTGTGGTTCGAGAGAAAAGTCGTAACTTTGCACGCCAAAATAAACCTAAAGAAGATGATGAACTTTCTTGACAGAAACGAATTCAATTTCGAGCCTTCCCAGAAGGTCATCGAAGCGATAAAGAACTTCGACCCTCGCACACTCTGCTTCTATACCCGCATATACGACCAGGGAAAGAAGAGCGTGGTAAGTGTCCGACTGAGTGAGATTTACGGCGTTCCCGAGGAGCAAGTCCTCCTGGGATACGGCGGAGAGGAAATGCTGAAGAACGCCATCCACTACTTCCTGATGGAGGGCGACAACAAGACTATCCTCATACCTGAGTTCTCCTGGTGGTACTACAACAGAGTTGCAGGCGAGTGTGGCGGTTCGTTCGAGATGTATCCTCTCCACGAAACTGGCGACACCTTTGCCTACGACGTGGCTGAAGTCATCGAATACACCAATCGCGTTCACCCCAGAATGCTGCTCCTCGCATCGCCCAACAACCCGACAGGCAACAGCCTCAGCAGCGAAGAGATTGGCCGCATCATGGAGAACATTCCGTCAGACACAATGGTGCTTGTGGACGAAGCCTACGCATCTTTCATCACGACCGACGTTGACTACATCGCTCCTCTTGTGAACAAGTACAACAACCTCATTATATCGCGCACACTTTCCAAGTTCTACGGACTGCCAGGACTGCGTGTCGGCTTCGCATTTATAGGTGCAGGTCACGACCAGTTCCTCAGCTACTGCAACAAGTATCTGGGCTACAATCGCTTCTCGGAGGCAGTTGCGTTGGCAGCTCTCGACAGCGACGAGCACTATCGCAAAGTGGCAGACGAGATGGATTGGGGCCGCAAACTCTTCCAGAAAGAGTTGGGCGACAAGCCAGGCTTCAAGGTGTATAAGAGCGTAGCCAACTTCATCCTCATCAAGTACCCAACCTCCATCAAGGAGAAGCTGCAGAAAGCACTTGCCGACCAAAGTTATAAGATTAAGTTCATGACAGACAAAGGGTTGGAGGATTGCCTGCGAATCACCCTCGGACGACGCGAACAGATACAAACCGTCGTTGACACCATCAAGAGTTGTCTCTAAGCGATGAAGGCCATTATCCTTGCTGCGGGCACAGCCTCACGACTTCGTCCGCTCACATCCAACACGCCGAAATGCCTCCTCAAAGTAGGCGAACGCACCCTTTTAGAGCGTTCGATGGATGCACTCATCAAGGCTGGCATCCACGAATTCGTCATCGTGACAGGCTATTTGCATGGGATGATCGAGGACTTCGTCAGCCAGACTTATGGCGAAAGCATTGATGTGTGCTTCATCCACAACAAGGATTACGAGACGACCAACAATATATATTCACTTTGGCTGGCTCGTCCAGAAGCTGATGGAAAAGAGGTTCTCTTGCTCGATAGCGACCTGCTCTACGACGGACAAATCGTTGAGCGCGTCCTCGCAGACAGTCACGACAACGTCCTCACCCTCATTCGTCACGAACTTGGGGAAGAGGAGATGAAGGTTGTGATGGATAAGAATGGCGCCATCACCGAGATAAGCAAGACCTGCAATCCTGCTTTGGCTGCCGGTGAAAGCCTCGGCATCGAGCGAATGGGCAAGGCTTACACGACTGCGCTCTACAAGGAGTTGGACATCATGATGAACCAGGAACACCTCGAAAACACATTCTACGAACTGGCATTCCTGCGTCTCATCGCCAAAGGAAGCACCTTCTCCGTCCTCGACGTCACAGAACTTTTCTCGTGCGAACTCGATACAATCGAGGACTTCGAGAATGCCAAGCAACGCATTCCCGCACATCTCTTCTAAATTTCACGAAGGAAAACAAATAAAGAAGCGAGGGCACATTGTTGTGTCCTCGCTTCGCATTTACTGACTTCAAAGCAGAAGATTACTCCTCACCCCAGATATCCCAATTGTTATCTTCCTTTGTGAGGGCTTTGTTGCCATCAATAGTTTCGTCACTGATGATCAGGCTTTCGGCAAGCATCTGTGCTGCTTGAGCCTCTTCGACCTGCAATGCAGGCACGATATAAGTCTTCTTCATATTAGTAAAGTACCTTTTTGCCGTTAATAATGTTAATGCCTCTTTGCTTCTTCTGCAAGCGCTGTCCGGCAACATTGTAGATTGTGCTGTTCTCATTAAGTGCGTCAACACCCTTGATGCCTGTTGCATTTTCATCATCAAAGACGAATACCTTAGCATCAGAACCAGTTATCTCAAGGTAGCCTTTACCTGCAGCAATAGTGGTTCCCGTTGTTGCCTGATAGAAAGCTACACCTTCAGAACCTTCTGCAAGGATGTATTGAGAGCCATCAGCCGTAACTTCCTTGACTGCAGGCTTCAGCAAGTTACCTTCCAAAGCAGCAGGAGTCGTAGCAGCAACGGGCAATACATAAGCACCTTCAGCAGCCTTCACGAGGACGGCTTCACCGGCAGGAGCAGCTGTAATGGGAGTCAAGTGTACATAGCCTTCCTTTGTAGATTCGGTCACAGAGTAGGCTTCCACATCTGTGTCGGAGAAGTCAACATCCTTCGTAGCCACATAAGTCGCATAACCAACAGAGGAAACAAAGACGACATTCTTCTCTGGCAGAACCTCTGTGCCTTCAGCGCCGAAGTTGTCGAAACAGAAGTAAGCAGGTGTGTTCATGCCCCAGTCGCCGTTGTCGGTGCTGCTCAGAGCAAAGCCTATCTTGGCAACTGTACCAAGACCAGACAGGTCAACATAACGCCAATCATTGATAATGTAGGCAGTAGCCTCATCGCGCAGGTCGGCCAGATAGTACTCCTTAGTGCCTGTCACCTCGTTGTCGGCGTCATAACCTGTGATGGTGAGCTTGAACCAGTCACCCTTCTCGAACTTTTTGGCAGAAGCATCGCCGTTGGCCATAGAGTAGTAGGCATAGCTGCTGTTTGTGATATAGAAGCCGGGGACGACTTGTGGCTCGGTAAGCAGAGCTGCATAGCAAGGACCATTGAACTCGGCAGCGAAGGCCACGCCATAGGTTGCAGAACCATCATAGCCACCACCAACGACATTGTTCCACTGGTCGTCGAGTGTCTCATACTTCGTGTCGGTGCGGTTAGCATAGCCAAACCAGTACCAATAATCCCAGTCGTGCATGCAGCCAGTAGCAAACTCGAAGTCGCCACTAACGAACTCTGTGCGGTCATCGTCGTCTTCTGTGCTTACACTCATGTGGCCATCAGCAGGAACTTCAAGTTCTTCGAAAGTAGCAATCTCAGCAGGCAACGTCACATTCTTCTCAGGCAGAACCTCTTCGCCTTCAGCGCCGAAGTTATCGAAACAGAAGTAAGCAGGTGTGTTCATGCCATAAGCACCTAAATCGCTGCTTGTCAGCTCGAAGCCAAGCTTTGCAACTTCGCCAAGACCAGAGAGGTCAACATAGCGCCAGTCGTTGATGATGTATGCAGTAGCCGCATCACGCAGGTCGGCGAGGTAGTATTCCTTAGTGCCTGTCACTACATCTTCTGCATCATAGCCCGTAATGGTAACCTTGAACCAGTCACCCTTCTCAAACTTCTTGGCAAAGCCATCGCCGTTGGTCATTGAGTCGTAGGCGTAGCTGCTGTTTGTGATGTAGAAGCCGGGAACGACTTGTGGCTCGGTAAGCAGAGTTGCATAGCAAGGACCGTTGAACTCAGCAGTAAAAGCAACGCCATAAGTTGCAGAGCCGTCATAGCCACCGCCAACAACGTTGTTCCACTGGTCGTCGAGTGTCTCGTACTTTGTGTCTGTTCTATTTGCATAACCAAACCAGTACCAATAATCCCAGTCGTGCATACAACCGCTGGCAAAGGCATAGTCGCCACTCGTGAAGAACTCGCGGTCGTCATCGTCTTCTGTGCCGACGCTCATGTGACCGTCAACAGGTTCCGTGATGTCTGTCACGTCCTCGAAGGTTGCAATAGCTGGACCTGCAGAGCCAACAGGCAATACTACGGCAGGCACGCGACCAAAGACTGCACTCTGCTGAATAGCGGTAAAGTTGGGAGCGCGTCCAGTCTCTTTTGATGTAGCACGATGGTTGCCGACGGGATCGCCATAGCCACCTATGCACATTACGCCATCGTTAATCTCAATGGTCTTTGATGTCCAGTCGGCAGGGACGGTGAAGGAGATGGCTTGAGCTGTGGCAGTGGATGCCATTGTGTACTGGTTGCCCTTTCCTTTCGTCACGCCGACGCCTTCGGCAGGCTTCTTGTAATCAAGGTAGGCATTGAAGTTGTGTATGCCTGCCAACTTACCTGCCGGATGATAGAGACCAGAATACTGTACCGTTACAGCATCACCGGGATTTACTTTCTCGACGACTTCATCGCCCACCTTGATGTCGCGATGACAGGGCTTAGCTGTGATGACTTGGTACACGCTCTTGCCTGCGCCATCAGTGAGGCAGACAATGTTACGGCCGTTTGTGAGGCGGACGGTGTAGCTGCCGTCGCCATTATCGGTGACGCCTTCTGCAGAGAAACCTGTGTAGGAAGCAGCGTTAGTGCCTATTACGGGACGAGCCAAGGTTACGGAAGCGACACCTTCAGGAGTGAAGGTATAGTCGAAACCATCTTCCGTGTCGAGATAATAAAGCACGTCGAACTCGGCATCTATCTTTTCCATCGACATCTTTGTGTCAACACCATTGGCTTGCGTCAAGTAGGTCTCGTTGATGGTCATATTGGGAGTGATGCCCGTGGCCTGTGCACCTACGGTTACGACGAAAGCGCCTGTGTTCTCGGGCCAAATGGCTCCCCAGTCGTTGCCGCCTGCGAAGCTGCTCGAGGTGGCACTGTTGTTGTAGTAATCGAGATGGATAGCATCGTAGGTGACGAGCACGATGGCTGTTCCCTCGCCTACCGCCGTCAGCAATTCATCCTCGACTTTGACGACAGAATTGTCTTCTTCGCCATTCAGGTTGACGACCGTGAAGTGGAAGTCCGGCTCTATGAAGTAGTTGCCGGTGATGTTGTTGGTAAGCTCCCAGTTACGCATCGGCAGGATGTCGTAAGTGTCGCCCACGTTAGCGAGTTGCAAGTGTCCGGCTGGGTTGATGTTGAGGAAGAGGTCGCCAACATTGTAACCATTGTTGGAGGCTACATCGTGGTCGACATACTTCGGACTCTTTGCTTCCATATCAGCATCGGTAAAGGTGAGCGTCGGACGCTTTGTCTCGTCTGTGCTCATAGTGAAGATGCCGGCTTGTGTCAGCTTACCTTCCTTCGTGACGCGGTAGTTGTACTGCTGCTTGTCACCGAGCTTGTAGGTATATACCATGCCGTCGCCACTGACGCTTTCAGGCTGAACTTCCTTGAACTTCACGAAGTGAGCGCTCTTGGTGCCAACGAAAAGGCTTGCTCCGGCAGGAACGGTGATGTCGTACATCACGCTCATCGGAGCCTCGGCATTGATGGTGTTGTTGAAGTTGACTGTGCCCGAGTAGGTTGCCGGCAAGTAACCTTCTGCCAGACGGTCAGCAGAGGGAACGAGGTCGAGGTAGTAGGTGTTGCCGTTGAGCACGAGGAACATCTTGTGCCCGTTGGTGTACTCGCCCATCGTGGTGTTCACGATGTTGCCTTCCTTGTCGGTAACCTTGAGGTCGAGGCTGTAGTCGGTGCCATACACCCAACCGCTATTCTTCACGTTAATCTCTGGAGAATAGATGGTGAAGGCAGTGTTCTCGGCATCGATGTCGAGCTGGATGGTGCCGCTCACCGTGGTGCCGTCGGCAGCAGTGGCTGTCAGGAGGTAAGAGCCGGCTGCAGCATCGAAGGTGTACTTGTTGCTGGTAGGCTCACCCACAGCAACAGTCTCGCTTGTCGCCATGTTGACCAACGACTTGATCAACTTGCTTTTTGCGTTCATTGTCACCGTCACTTCGGTGGCAAAGGCATTGCTCATCGTGAATAATGCCAGCGCAAAAATACTTAGTAAATGCTTTTTCATGTTGTTAATAATTTAGGTTAATTATATCTTTATTGTGTTATCTTGTTCCGTTTCCCAGCCCGTTTTGCCCGACTTATCATGTCTCATCGCTCGACTCGACAGGCTTAGTTGATTGCTCCTACATGAAGGAGCAACGAACTTGACTCGGCAAGTTATCTGTTATAGAGTGTCTTCTTTCCATCCTTGACATAGATAGTTCCTTTCTTAAATTGGTTGATATTGCCGATGCGGCGACCTTGGAGGTCATAGGCAAAATGATAATTGGTGATTTGAAGTTGGTCAATGTTCCCTATGCCATCATAGTGCCCATCTGGAGGCAAAGCGAGGAAGTGGCCAGGATTGATGTAAACTTTGTGCTTGCCTTGCAGTTCGCCTTCGGGCGACCACTGATAGAGATAGCCTGCACCCTCGAAGGAACCGGCATCGGTGCCGTAGATGTAGCCCGTATAAGGGTTGACGTAGATGCCATAAGGCTGTTCCATATTTGCGAAGTCGGTCTGTAAAGTGCCTGGAAGCGACTCTTCGATTCCGCTCTCCCCACTGGTCTGCATCACCATTTCAGGGTTGATGGTGAGCTGGGAAAACTCGTATTGTCCTGTAAGATAAGAGAATGCGGAACCGATGGCAAAGAACTTGCCGTCGAGGGTTGTTGTGTTGTAAGTGACGGGATAATCAAAGACAACAAAGCACTCGTCGCCGTTCAAAGCCTTCTCACAATCGAAGATAAGTCCGCAAGGGGGCACTTCGTAGTAGTCACCAGGCGAACTGATGCACAGATAACGGTCGCTTTGTGACATCTCGCCATACAAGTTGGGAACGCCCGTATCGATGGTCTTCTCGACAGTCATCGTGGCAGCATTGATGATGCTAACTGTTGTCTCGAACTCATGATCGTATTCCTGATCGGCATATCCGCCGGTATTGGCAATGAAGAGACGTCCTTTGTAGAGTGCTATGCCTTCGGGCTCGTAGCCGACCTCGCAGGTAGCCACAACCTTGAAGTTGCTGATGTCTATCTTCGCAACATAACCTTTGTCGAAATACACTGTGCCGCCGATGGTCTCGCACTCGTGTCCGTAGCTCGTCACATAGACGTATCTGCCGTCGCTACAAAGCCTGCGATTGTTGGGGATGTCTTCCGTGGCAGCAACTGCAGTACCGTCTGGTCTGATGAACTGCACGATGTTCGACCAGTTGATGGCAATGGCGATGAGAGTGTCGTTAATCTGTATGATGTCGTTCGGCGTGTCACCAATCTTGATGCCGTTCACGTCTCGGAACCATTGATTGCTTACTATCGAGCCATCCTCAAAGTAGCTGATTCGTCCGTTATCGCTTTGCCACAGGCCTTCGTTCAAGAGAATAATCCTCTCTTGCGCGCGCGCGTTATATATATATAATGTAAGGAGAAATAGCGTGGAAAGTCGTTTCATATTCCGAAAGATAATGTGATTTTATAGTTACGACCAGGCATCGGATAGCGAGGCAGGTGTTCGTACTGGATGTCGAGTACGTCGCAAACCTCCAAACACAACCCAAGTGAAACTTTATTAATATTATGAGTATAGGAGAGTTTCATGTCGACGTTGTGGTAAGGCTCCAGAATGTCCTCAGGATCTGCTTTGCTCCACATCCTTTCGCCAACATAAAGGTACGAAGTGGTGAACTGAAGCGACCGCCAACCTACTATGCCCGTGAGTCCGGAGGAGAAGGTCGGCGAGTAGCATATCGGCTTGTTGTACATGTCTTCGTCAGTCGGATCGGTTCGGTCGACGTCTCTCTGCCAAGTAATCGACGAGAGGAGCGAGAAGTTCCACTGTTTCGTGTGATAATGCCCTTTCAGTGTCGCGTTCAATCCTCGGCAGAAGGTGTAGCCGTAGTTCATCATCGACCAGGTGTATGTGCCCTTGAGCGGCAGGCAGACAATGCGGTTCTCTACCTTGTTCCGATAGATGTCAGCTTGCACATCGAACTGCCAAAACCTGTTGTCTGTTGTCTGTTGTCTGTTGTCCCAATGGTATTCCATACCAAGATTCAGCTGCTTGGTGTCCTCCGGCTTCAGGTTGCGATTGCCGACCTGCGTGTAATAAAGGTCGTTGAGAGTCGGAGCTCGGAAGATTTCTTTGTACCAGGCTCGAACGGTTACGCCGTAAAGTGTGTAAGCCAACGACACTGCAGGCGTCCATCTGTCTATCGGATCGGCAGCTCCTGCCTGCACAAAAGTCCAGTCGCTGTAGCGTTGGTGGAGTGCCGAAGCTGCAACCTGTATGCCTTTCCAATTAGCCTGAGCGGCAAAGACAAGCTTCTGGTCCACACGCTTCACATCTTCGAACCGCTTCAGGTCGGCTTTCATGATGCTGTATCTGAGGTCGTAACTCGTCGAGAGTGACAGCCAGTTCCAGGGCATGAAGGCAGCACAAAGGGCTCCATAAGCATCCTGCTGACGGTAATGATTATCGACTCGGGCCGTATTTTGGTTCTCAGGATAGTTCGTGCAATAACGCAGATATTCGTTGGTATACTTAGCATTTGCCTTGTAGCGGAACCATTTGAAAGGCTGGTCCTGGTAGCTCGCCTGTACAAAGAAGTCGCGATCCCACTCTCTTCCCACATTCGTGTACTTGTCGCTCAAACGTCGGACAATGCCACCCGGGCAACCTCGCTCGGAATCATAATAGTAAATGTGCGATGAGAAGCCACCCCGGAACAGAGCAGCCTCCACGCGACCGTAGCGGATGTCGCTGTTGGCACGACGTCCTACGGTGTCCTCGTATTCAGAATGATAGCGGAAGGGATAGTTGCCACGACTCGTGCAATACTCTCCATCAACAAAACCTTGCCAGCCTTTCCACGAGAATTGTCCGTTCACCTTCGCCATCCAAGTATGGAACGATGCATTGCGAAGCTGCACAGAAAGCGAGTCGTGCGTAGGTCTCTTTGTCTGCAGATAGACCGTCGCACCAGAAGCATACTCGCTTGCCGACTGGCAGTAGTCGAGCTTGTTGGCATTATAAAGCGAAACAGTTTCCATAGAAGAAAGAGAGAACTTGCCAAGGTCGACGGTTCCGTTCTGTGCATTCGTGAGCCTGATACCATCAACATAAACACCGACATGCTGTGCTCCCAACGAACGGACATTGATGGTCTTCAGTCCTCCAAGTCCTCCATAATCCTTTATCTGCACACCTGCAAAGTACTTCAAAGCATCAGCGACTGATGTGGTACTCAAGGCTTGCAGGTCAGCACCGCTCAGTGTTTGTGATGTCGCAATAGTGCGAACCGGTTGCTTCGAAGTGACAGTTACCTCATATAATTCACGAATAGAGTCCGTCGTCTGTTGTCCGTTGTCTGTTGTCAATGAAGTCCTTGGATTCTGCGCACTGGCACTTGCTGTCACAGCAAATGCCAATACGGTAGCCAGAATCGCTAGCAGATAGTATTTTCCCATTGAACATTGAATATTGACCATTGAACATTCTTCTCCTTTAGGAGAAACGTTTTGTCTCCCTCTCTTTTGGAGAGGGCTGGGGTGAGGCTGTTTCTTCATCCTTGTCCCGAGGATGCTTGTCTGGTTATGCGAGATGGCAGGTTTCCTGGCTCTTGCCCGGCAGCACGTCTTCCCAGGATATTGTCCCAGTGACATTGTGCGCTGCACTAAGAAGGCAATTACAGTAGCGGGCACTGCTCCGGCCTTACACCGGATTCCCTCTCTACCTGACCTCTAAAGGCCTAGGTATCACCAAATGCGCTACAAATTTACGACTATTTATGCAATAGTGCAAGAGAAAAGACGAAAAAAAGCACGCCCAATCATTTGATCAGGCGTGCCTTCCTATTTATTCTCTCCTTTCAAGGAGAGCTAGAGAGGATCTTTTACCATTCTTCGTCCCAGATGTTGCGAGGACCAATTGTGGTACCAGCGTCTTCTTCGTCGTCAACGAACTCAAACTCTTTTACTTGAGCGTCTAACCCAGTACCTGGTCCCTCATCTACAAAACTTGTCTTCACCAAAACATTATCCTGGTGTTGCAATTCTACGGCAAACAACACGGGTGCTATATATGTCTTTTTCATTGTATGTTCCTCCTCTTACTTAATGATTATCTTCTTACCGTTAACAATGTTGATGCCCTTCTGCATCTTGCCCAAGCGTTGACCTGCAACATTGTAGATGTTTTCGTTACCGTTAAGGTTAGCGTTAACGTCATTTATACCATCTGCATCATCTCCGCCGATTTCAAATGCTATTCCCTTAACGCCGTTACCGCCGCTAACCTGGAAATATGCTCTTTGAGGTTTAATCCTAGAACCATCACCTACATGGTAAAGATGATTGTCGTTCAGGAAGAGAATGCTCTCGTCCTCTGCCGTGTACGTCAGAAGTTTAAAGTTAGGCGTGAATACAATAGAAGTTCCATTGCTAATACCACCTGTTACAGGATGCGTTTCATTCTTGAATTTAACGAGGGGGAAGAAAGGCTCTACGAGGTCCTTTTCTCCTTTCCATGTAATGAGATAAGGTGTACCTGCCTTAAGGGTACCGGTTTCTTCAAGAGGATCTATTCTCAATGTCAGTATACCATTGTTGTCGTACGAAGACCTATCTCTAACTGTATAAATCAACGCATCTTTGAATGGACTATCAGCGACTGTCACGTCGAACGGCAGAGTGAGTGTGTTCCAAATGCCATTGTCCGCGAATGAACGGTTTTCGAGGAAAGCATTATATATATTACCAGTACTAGCAACATCATAAACCAAAGACTCGTTATCCTCGTCGTCGGGAATAATTATATCATCTACATGGGAAGCTGAGATAATATAATTGGGTGTTTCTCCTCTGACATCCACATTATTAACAGCATCGTGCTTAATACCAACAACTACATATTCGTACACCAAGTCAGGAAGAAGGTGTGGCAATACTACAGAATTAGTTTCTGTGGTAGCATATTTCCATAAGTGACCTGCACTAAGCTCGACGTTATCAATGTCGAGCCAATAACCGTCAGTGTTCTTGTGATGGAAGGCGATGTAGCCTTTCTGACCACTGTAATCCTTCAGGTCATAGTCTTGAGTGCCAGGGATACCAGGTGTAAGAGGACGTATTACTTCTGTGAAGTCTGCCTCGGCGATGCCTGTAGTAGAGACTCTTACCTCATAGATATCGTGCCATGCAGAAACATCACAGTCGTATTTCAAAATACCGCCCAGTTCAACCTGAGGAGTGATGAGCCAGTTATCGGCGTCGTATATGTGCGTAGACTCCCCAGTCGGCCAAGTCCCAACATAATGAGTAGTAGAATGCCAACTATAAGAAGCCATATGCCAGTTAGTACCGGTGGTCGCATTACTTTCACGAATCCAGCCATCGCCGTATGCGTTACTTCCTTTACGTATTGTCCAGCCTGAGGCATTACTGCTGAAGTCCTGGGAGTAGAGTGGCCTCCTTGTTCTGTATCTGACCTCATATCTGTCGGCATCGCCTTCCCAACTGAGAGTAGCATTAATTGCATACGGATCACCTTCTATAGTTGTCACTTGTACTATTTCCTTCTCAACATTTATATTAGTAGGTATAAATCCGGGGGTGTACACGAATGTAGTTCTAGGGATGAAGTTTCGTTGGGTAGCAGTACCATTATTGTTGGAATTACTAGTATAACCACCAACAGAGGCACCGTTGACAGTCGCACCATAAAAAGTACTTGCGCCATCTCTACCCAGACTAGTCTGTCTAAAACCAATCAAGAGATTCTTCGTACCTGTATACGGGAAAGGAGCATCGAAATCAATAATCAACTGATGACCATTGATAGCAATTTTTCCAGAAAAAACTCTTGTCAAGCTGTTCCAAGACTCATAAGAATCAAGAGTGCTGGCATCGACTTCCTTTACATAGACATCAAACACGTTATTTCCGTACCAGTTGACAACATCTTGAGTGGAATGGAAATACATATTCGTAATCTTACCACCAGCCATGATAGCCAATTGGTCCTTCGGAATGATGAACTGGCTTCTACCATAATAAGAGCCTGCCTCGGAGCCATCTACGGGTACAATTGTGTTTGTCACCGTACCATTCTGGTAAACGGTGTGGGTTACGATTGCTCTTGCACCTGTTAGGTTGAAGAGCATTACGAAAAGCAAGGTGAATGCTTTCGTTAAGAAGTTCATTTTCTTCATTTTCTAAGAATTTAGTTAATGGTTATTGGTTAATAATTTATAAATTTCGACAATTCGTTGGCAAAGTTACGATATATTTACATATCATGCAAGAAAAAATGTGAAAATTTTCCTTTTTTATATACTATTTTTCTTCAAATGGCGTAAAAACCTATTTTTCTACGAAAAAACACACGGAAAAAGTAGAGAGAAAACGAGGTTAACCTAGTTTGCAATCATAACGTGCCACGATGGCAAACGTAACACGCCAAAATTGCAATCGTAACGTGCCACGTTTGCCAACATCACTGGCGACGTTTAGGGACGACCCACGAGACGATGGTAAGCAGGCTTCGGCTGGAGGTCTTTGTCGAAGAGTAGAGGATGATTCCTTTCGCCTAGCCAAGAGCAGCCGTCGTGCAGGTTCCAGAAGGTGACGCAGTCTATCTTGTCGCTATATTTCTGGAAGGTCTTGAACAGACGCTCATATTGCTGAGCATGAAGGGCTTGAACCGAGTCGCTCATCGCAGCACCTTCTTGGCTGAATTGCAGTTGTCCACCCATCTCTCTGTTGACTCGAACGTCGAGTTCTGTAATGTGAATGTGCTCTACAAGCGGTGAATAAAGGGCTAGCGCAGCATCGAGCTCTTCCACAGTAGGCTTGAAAATGTTGTAGTGTCCTTGCATTCCGATACCATCGATGGGCACTCCGTTCGAGCGCATCTTCAGCACCATATTGTAGATGTTCCGGCTTTTTCGACGGTCGCACTCATTATAATCGTTATAGAAGAGGACGGCTTTCGGATCTGCTTCGCGAGCGAACTGAAAGGCTTTGGCTATGAACTCGTCCCCACAAAGCTGGTAGAGTTTGGACTCGCGATAAGGATTCGTGCCTCCATCGGACATCGCTTCGTTCACGACATCCCAAGCATAGATGACGTCTTTGTAGCGATTCATAACCGTTTGGATGTGGTCCTTCAGCCTCGCATAGAAGACTTCTTTGTCAACGAAATTGCCCGTTTCATCATAAAGCATCCAGTCGGAGAACTGATTGTGCCAGACAAGACAATGCCCACGCATCTTGATGCCGTTCTCCCTGCAGAAGTTGGCTATGCGATCTGCCTCTTCCCATCTCCAAGTATTGGGAGACGGATGAAGAGAAGCAGGCTTCATGGCATTCTCGCAAGTCACACTATTAAACTCCTTACGGATAAGGTCTTGCTCAGCCGTACTACGGACATTCCGTCCACTCAAAGAGACTCCCATAAGGAAATCCTTCGCAAAAACTTCCTTCAGACTTTGCGCTGAAACCTGAAATGCCAAGACTGGCAACAAAAGTGCAAAAACAAACTTTTTCATCGGCTTACACATTATTATATTTATATAATAGAGTCGTTCTGTCTTATTCCGCAGATTTGTGGTTGATGCAAATGCCTTGCTGATACCAGGCAAAGAGTCGATGGATGCCTTCATCTATCTCGATGGTATGATGCCAGCCAAGCTTGTGAAGTTTGCTGACATCTGTAAGTTTGAGCATCGTGCCATCTGGTTTCGTCTCGTCCCAAAGCAACTGACCTCGGAAGCCGATTTCCTTGACAATCTTTTCCGCACATTCTTTGATGGAGAGCTGTTTTCCTGTGCCAACATTGATGTGACAGTTGCGAATTTCCTCGATTCCATCGCGATTTACGCGGAACTCTGTGTTCTCCGCCACATCCTTCCAATCGACATTGAGCAGGCAATGAACGCTGGCATCGGCCATCTCCTCGCTCCACAAGAACTCACGCATCGGAGCACCAGTTCCCCAGAGTGTCACCTTGCCTGGAGCAATGCCGTAACTAGCCAAAACAGTAAGGATGTCCTCCTTCGACGAGTCGCCATCGACGCGCATTTTGGTCGATTTCATCGTGACTGGCCGCAAAGCTATGTCGCGACGAACGCCTTCCCAGTCATCATCTTCAAGCAAGTGTGCCAAGTATATCTTTCGAATCATGGCAGGAAGAACGTGGCTGTTCTCGAGATGGAAGTTGTCGTTGGGCCCATAAAGGTTGGTGGGCATGACGGCAATATAGTTTGTGCCATACTGGATGTTGAAGCTCTCGCACATCTTCAGGCCTGCAATCTTGGCGATGGCATAGGGTTCGTTGGTATATTCGAGAGGGCTCGTCAGCAGACAATCCTCAGGCATCGGTTGCGGAGCCTCGCCTGGATAAATGCATGTACTGCCCAAGAAAAGCAACTTCTTCACTCCATGTTTCCAACTCTCGCCAATGACATTCTGCTGTATCTGCAGATTCTGGTAGATGAAATCCGCGCGATATTGCAGATTAGCCATAATGCCTCCAACATGAGCAGCAGCCAAAACGACCGCTTCAGGTTGCTCTCTGTCGAAGAATTCACGCACCTGAACAGGGTCAAGAAGGTCGAGTTCCTTGTGACTTTTGCCTACAAGATTGTCGTACCCCCTTGCCTTCAGGTTGTTCCAAATGGCAGAACCCACCAAACCATGATGGCCTGCAACGTATATCTTAGATTTATAATCCATAGATCCTCCCTAACCCTCCTTGAAAGGAGGGAACTCTTACCCTCTCTTACTCTCTTTGAATAGCAGCAGACAAGGCTGTTCTGATTTTATCAATTGCACTATCAATATCGTTCTCTACTTCAGCATTGGTGACTCTGATTACAGGGAATCCATGAGATTCCAGCCAGTCCTGTCGAATTGCATCATCTTCCGCTTGTCTAGGTTCTGAATGATAACCGCCATCCACCTCAATAACAAGTTTAGGGTCCAGGCAGGCAAAGTCTGTTATGCAATCACCAATAATGTATTGTCTAAAGAAGGTAACACCCAGAGAATTACCTCTAATCTGACGCCAAAGAATGCTTTCTGCTTGAGTCATATTCCTCCTGTTTTCTCTAGCATAGGCTTTCAGAATTCCATACTCAATAGGGTGTGCATTCTTGTATCTTACCATGTGGAAATCACTCTTTCGTAAGTTTCTACTCCCTCCCTTCAGGGAGGGCTGGGGTGGATCTACTTCACAACGCCCTTTTCGAGGTATTCTGCGAGGTTTGTTCTCACTTTTGCAGCGGCACCTTCGGCAGCAACTTTGCCCATATCATGGTCCACCATGAGTCTGACTAATTGCTCGAATGTTGTCTTGTTGGGATTCCAGCCGAGCAGTTTCTTCGCTTTCGACGGGTCACCCCAAAGGTTCACCACATCAGTTGGACGATAGAAGTCTTCACTAACCTCCACCAAAGTCTTGCCAATCAACTGCTCAGGACCTTTCACGCAGATGCCTTTCTCGTCAATTCCTTCTCCCTCGAACTTGAGTTCTATGCCGACATGTCGGAAAGCAAGGTCTGTGAACTCGCGAACCGAATGCTGAATACCTGTTGCAATCACGAAGTCTTCAGGAGTCTCGTTCTGCAGGATGAGCCACATACATTCCACATAATCCTTGGCATAACCCCAGTCGCGAAGCGAATCGAGGTTGCCCAAATAGAGTCTGTCCTGCTTTCCTTGAGCTATTCGAGCCGCAGCAAGAGTGATCTTTCGCGTCACAAAAGTCTCGCCTCTTCGCTCACTTTCGTGATTGAAGAGAATGCCTGAACAGCAAAACATATTGTATGCCTCGCGATATTCCTTCACAATCCAAAAGCCATAAAGCTTGGCGACGGCATAAGGACTGTAAGGATGGAAAGGTGTATCTTCGTTTTGAGGGACCTCCTCCACCTTGCCATAAAGTTCGGATGTGGAAGCCTGATAGATCTTGCATGTCTTTTCAAGATGGTTGGTGCGAACTGCTTCGAGAATGCGAAGAACACCCACCGCATCCACATCAGCCGTGAATTCCGGGGCATCGAAGCTGACCTGAACATGACTTTGAGCAGCAAGATTGTATATCTCAGTAGGTTGAACAAGTCCGACAAGCTTGACGAGCGACATCGAGTCGCCCATGTCTGCATAGTGCAGATGGAAGTGAGGTTTGCCCTCGAGATGTGCTATTCGTTCACGGAAATCGACCGAAGAACGGCGGATAATGCCGTGAACATCATAGCCTTTCTCGAGGAGGAACTCACTCAGATACGAGCCATCCTGACCTGTTACGCCAGTTATAAGTGCTACTTTTCTATTCATCTTATTCTTTGTTTTCACTGAATTGTTTGATGCGCTGCTCGTCGGAGAGGCGACATATAAGTAATGTGTCGTCGCATTCGGCCACGATGAAACCATCCAGACCTTGCACTACTACGCGCTTTTCCTGTGTGGCATGCACTATGCAATTAGTGGTTTCATAGACATCTATGTTGTCGCCGATGAGAGCATTTCCGTAGATGTCGCGCTCAGAATTCTCATGAAGCGAGCCCCAAGTGCCAAGGTCGCTCCAGCCGAAACTTGCAGGGAAGACATAGATCTCCTCGGCTTTCTCCATGATGGCATAGTCGATGGAGATGTTTTCGCATTGTGGAAAGACCTCGTTGATTGCTTCTTGTTCCTTCTCAGTACCGTAGATGGGAAGCAAGTCCTCGAAGATTTTCGATAGAGTTGGCTGGTAAACTCGCAAAGCATTGGCAATGGTACCTACATTCCAGACAAATATGCCGGCATTCCAGAAGAAGTTGTTCTTCTGAATGTAACGTTTCGCAGTATCTATGTCGGGCTTTTCCTTGAACGAATCGACGCGGAAAACCTCCTTGTTTCGGGCAGTCGAGAAGGAGAGATCGGCTTGGATATAGCCGTAACCCGTCTCAGGTCGAGTAGGTTTCATGCCAAGTGTAACCATCGCGTCGGACTCTGCCACAAACCTGAGACACGAGTTAACAACGCGCTGAAACTCAGCGACATCCATCACGATGGCATCGCTTGGAGCGACCACAACGTTTGCTTTCGGATCTTGAGCCTTGATGCGCCAACTTGCATAGGCAATGCAGGGAGCCGTGTTTCTGCGGCAAGGCTCCAGCAAGACGTGGTTCCAAGGTATCTCGGGCAGTTGTTCGCGGACAATCTTGACATAATTAGCCGACGTGACAACCCACATGTTCTTTGCGGAAATGATTGGTTTGAAGCGGTCGAAAGTCAGCTGAATGAGTGTCCTTCCGCAGCCCAACACATCGACGAACTGCTTTGGTTTCTCAGGTGTACTCATCGGCCAAAAGCGGCTTCCAACTCCGCCAGCCATGATGACTAAATGGTTATGCTGTTCCATAAGCATGTCTTTTATTTAGAAGAATGAGTGGCAAAGTTAACATTTTCTATGTAAATAGACAAAGAATGAACGGAAAAATTCTTCTTAACGCAGCATAAATGGGCTCTTGAGGCACGTGAAGTGAGCATTGGCGACGTGTCTCGTCAAGTCAAGGCTCTCAGTACCGAATTAATTACACACAAGGAAAACTCGAGTTTTACCGTAGGAGTACTGGAGTACCACCATGGGAGTACTGGAGTACCACCATGGGAGTACTGGAGTACCACCGTGGGAGTACTGGAGTACTCCTATAGAGAAATTTTAAGAGTACTGAGAGGAATTTGTCGATTTAACGTGGAAAGTCTTTCAATCCGACATTTCAAGCAGGGAGAAAGGACTCGTATAAGTGGTTCGGATTCGCCAAGATTCTGGGTAAAGATTATTGATACGAGAGCCGACTCCTTTGCCCTGACCAAGCACAAACCCGCGATAGCAAAGCGTTACAGGCCCTCTTGGAGCCTCGACTCGAAGTGCTTCACGACGAAGATATTGCAGGGCTTCGCTATAAGAGAGTTCGACGCGAGGACTTTCTGGAAGTGTAGTTTTCGAGGAATCGAAGAGGATTCGCCCCAAATATCTTTCCCCACCTTGCCTTTCAGGAAGTGTGGAGGGAGCTTTTATGGCTGCCAGATAGAACCCTTCTCCCCTGTCTCGTCCAGGAAGAAAATGTCGCTCGAAAACGCAAAAACCGCCCATTTCATCGCAAATTTTGCGGGTATTGTCCTCATCTTCGAAGCGGTTGAAAGTGCATGTACTATAGATGAGCAGACCTCCTGGCTTCAGAACATGCCAAATGTCCTGCAGGATATCTTGCTGCCTTTGCTGGCACATCATCACATTCTCCAAGCTCCAGTCTTTTCTGGCATCTTCCTCTTTACGAAACATGCCTTCCCCAGAACAGGGAGCATCTACAAGAAGTACATCGACCTGACCAGTCAAAGTTCCGAAATCGGCCGGATAGTTCTGAGTCACAACTACTTGTGGAGCGCTCTCAGGCTGTCCCATCATCCACTTTTGCATGTTCTCCGCAAGCACTTGAGCCCTTTTGGGAATCGGCTCATTACTGATGAGGAGCGAACCTTCAGGCAGGAAACTCTGCAAAAGCGTGCTTTTCCCTCCTGGAGCAGCACACAGATCGAGCGCCAACAAAGGCTTTTCCGAAGGCATGAACTCCTGCAAGACTTTGGCAACATACATGGAAGAAGCCTCCTGCACATAGTAGGCTCCGGCATGAAGCAAAGGGTCGAAAGTGAAAGCAGGCCTTTCCTTCAGGTAAAAAGCATTAGGGCACCAAGGCACGGGCTCAAGGTCAGGATTGTGGGCCAACACCGCTTCGGCAGAGAGTTTGCGAGGGTTAAGGCGAATGGAAACCTCAGGATTCGACTTCTCCAATGCTTCGCAAAGGCAATCTGCAGTTGCCCCATCGAAATGTTCATGCATGAGTCGCACAAAATCCTTGGGTATTTCTACTTTCATCTTTGCCAGAATTAACACTTTTCGCCACAAAGGTACACATATTTCACAACTTGACAAAATCTTTCACTTTTCTGTACAAGTTTTCCTCCTCAAAGTTTTGTGATGTCAAGAAAAAAAGCTAATTTTGGTGCGAAAAAGCAACTATACTTAATTAATTAACCTTGAAAATGAACAGACGATCCTTTATTACGAAGGGAGCAGCTGGTGCTGCCCTCTTCAGCATTTTGCCTCGAGAAGTCCTGGGTAAGATGGGAAGCAAGAACGATATCATTGCTCCCAGCGACCAGTTGACACGAGGTTTGATTGGTGTTGGCGGCATTGGCCGCTCAGGTTCACACTTCATCAGCGACCAGAACTGCCGACTCGTGGCACTCTGCGACGTTGACCAAAAGCATCTTGACTCTGCTCTTGCCGCTGCAAAGAAGAACTGGGGCGAAGACTTGAAGTCGTATCACGACTTCCGCGACCTGATTAACGACCCGAATGTCGATATCGTCCACATCGCCACGCCACCCCATTGGCACGGACTTATGTCGGTAATCGCAGCCAATGCAGGCAAGGACATCTTCTGCGAGAAACCCATGACGCGAACCATCGGCGAGGGAAAAAGAGTGGAAGAGGCAGTGAAGCGCAATGGAAGAGTGTTCCGTCTGAACACTTGGTTCCGTTTCAAAGACACATTCTATGGTCTCGGCACAGAAGTCAAGCCATTGAAGAAGCTCGTGGACAGCGGCCTTCTCGGCTGGCCCCTCAAGGTTAGAATATCCGGAGCAACAGGCTTCGCCTGGAAGTTCTTCTGGGTTGGTAAGGAGAATCTCGAGGTTCAGCAGGTTCCCAAGGAACTCGACTACGACCTTTGGCTCGGCCCTGCTCCCTATAAGCCCTACAATATCCATCGCACTCATCAGACCTTCCGCGGCTACTTCGACTATGATGGTGGCGGTTTGGCAGACATGGGTCAGCACTACATCGACCC
>JAGCXU010000075.1 GCA_017961145.1 Bacteroidaceae bacterium
GGTTAATCTTCATTACCTTTGTTGTAGAAAGGAGAAGATTAACCAGACAGGGAACAAGACAAGGAATCTCACAAGCCGTTGGAGGCTATGATTCGCATTTGTCCCTCTGTCAAAGCTGCAAAGACCGAATAGAATGGTGAGCCTTCGAGGCTATTTAGTGTGACAGTGTCTAAGCAACTTCCGGTTAATCTCTCTCCGTTTTTAAAAACGTAGAAAGATGAAGAATATTATCATTGGCATCGATTTTTCCAAGGAAACCTTCGATGCAACAGTTCTGGACCTGTCAAAAACCAGTGGCGTGTTGCCTTCAAGCTTCAACGGAATGCATGAGAGGTTTCAAAACAGCAAACGAGGCTTCCAGCAGCTCCTGGCATGGATCAAGAAATCGACCAAGCAGGAGCCATCGAAGGACTGGGTGTTCTGCGGAGAGCAGACTGGCAAGTATTCTCATGGACTTTGCGACTTCCTGTTCGACAAAGGACTGGACATGTGGATTGAGGCACCTTTACGTATCAAGCGCTGCATGGGCATCGCCAGAGGCAAGAATGACAGCCTCGACTCCCTTCGCATTGCAGAGTATGCCTATCGCTATCAAGATAAAATGACAACATACCAGCCTGTCAGCAAGGCAATTGCACAGTTGAAAGAACTCTTTCTGGCACGTCTGAAATTCGTTGAGCAGCGCAAGGCTCTCTTCGTACGCAATAATACCAGTACTGAATACAGCAAAGGATCTGATGCGGAAAAGACTGTGGCCAAGCTTTCTCGCAACCTGATAAAGCAATACGACGAAAGCATCAAACAACTTGAAGAAGAGATGCAAGCCATTATTGATTCGGACGAGGAAATTCTTGAGACCTTTGAGAATGTATCCTCAATCAAGGGCATTAGCCTGATCAATGCTTCTGCCTTCATTATCTACACGAACAACTTCAAGGATTTTGGAGCTAATCCTCGTAGAATCGCCTCTTATTGGGGCGTAGCGGTCTTCGCTCAGGACTCAGGTACCAGCGTACATCATCCTGCCAGGACATCTCCCTTGTGCTCGAAGATGCTCAAGTCGCTCCTGTCCGAAGCTGCCGTCGCTGCCAGATTGTACAATCCCGATATAAAGCGATACTACAATCGACTTATTGCAAAAGGCAAGCACAAGGGTGTCGCTTTGAACAATGTCAAGAATAAACTCGTACACATCATAACTGCTTTGGCTGTCAATAAAACCAAGTATGTGGAAGGGTACGAATGCTTTCGAAAACCATCCTAATTGATATATTGGAGACAGGTTAGCTGGAGTTCTTACACTGAAATGTTAAATTTCGTGTTAAAAGCTCATTTTCGTTTGGTCTGAAACATAGAATGCGAAATAAGGGTTTTGAAATCTTTGTTCGATCGATGAGCTATTTATAAAAAATGTTAAACAGGAGTGCGAAAAGAAATTTTATCGCATCATCTTATCTAAGAATAAAGAATAATTCGTATATTTGCGCCCGTAAAAAAGAAAAAATATGCCAGAACGCAAAACTGAACACATACGTATTCTGTCGATAATTCTTTCTATTATGTTTTTAGCCGCTGGTTCTGTGTATTCACAGAGCAATTTGGCTATGAAGAACTATCCCCCAATGGACACCACCGTCCAGCTTACGTCCTCCAATCTCCCCCTTGTCTGGATCACCACCACTGACACCATCAGCCGTCACACCCGTTCACTCGGCTATATGAAAGTCATCAATAATGATGACGGCGTGAACTATGGCGATACCGTGGCCTATCCGGACCAGAAAGTGGAGTTTGATGGTCCGATATCAATCAAGTGGCGAGGCACAGCTTCTTTTGGCCAAGATGGCACACAAACCAAGAAACCGATGTCGGTAAAGACCCTGAAGACTGAGGACATCACAGGCAAGAAGGACAAGGTCAAACTGCTCGGCATGGGCAAGGACAGCGACTGGTGCTTCCTGGCCCCCTGGCAGGACCAAAGCTATATCCGCGAAGTGATCACCATGGAGATGGCTTGCGGAGGCTATGCCTTTGTACCGAAGATGAGGTATTGCGAGGTGTTCGTGGACGGCATCTACTACGGTGTCTTCATTCTCAGCGAGCGTGCTTCAAAAGGCAGCAAGCGTCTCAACCTTTTGGATTACGGGCTGGACGACGACGGCAATCCCATCGATGACACCACGGTGGACTTCCTTGTCAATTTAGATCGCGATTATCATAATATTACTCATGTCGAAGAACCTCACTATGTTTCTCAATACCATCCTACCTTAAATGATGGCACCGAACTTGTCAACAGGCGCATCTGTTACCAGTACAAGCATCCAGAGGAGGAGGACTTCGCCAACTTTCCAGGAGCACGCGAGGCCTTGCACAAGGCCATCGATGACATGGAGAATGCCTTTGCTTCGGAGAACTATGGGAACCTGTATGCGGACTACATAGATGTCGAGTCCTTCATGGACTATGAGATTGCACAGGAGGTGTCGAACAACATCGATGCCTACCGTCTGAGCACACCCATGTGGAAGCACAGCTCGACGCACGCCTCCAGGCTCGGCGTCAATGACAAGTGGAAGATGGCGTTGTGGGACTTCAATTTGGGATATGGGAACCCTATCGGATATTTTTACCTCCCTGACCGCGAGGATTGGAGATATACTGCCAACGACATGATGGCTGCAAACACCCTATGGAAGGAGAAGGAGCTGATACCATTTTACTGGATCAAGCTCCCAAACGACGAAGTCTATAATAATGGACTTATGGCAAGATATACCCAACGCCGCCTCTCTGGTTATTCCGACAATCGCGTCGCCGCCATCTGCGATTCACTGAAAGCGTTGCTTAACCAGGGTGCTGCTTCTCGCGACAACAAGGCATGGGACAAAAGATTCAAGAATTATAAAACCGAGATTGACAAGGTTCAGCAATTCCTTTTCGATCGCCTTGCCTGGATGGACGAGCGTCTGCTTGATACAGACCTACTTTCCGATGTTGTCCTCGAAGGCACTACATTTTGTAAAGACGGATCTTGGCACACGCTGTGCCTCCCCTTCCGTCTGAGCACCATTGATGGGACACCGCTCGCCGATGCTACAATCAAGACTCTTTACAGTACTGAATATGCCGATGGCACGTTGACTCTCAACTTCACACCTGGTAGAATCACTTCTTTGGAAGCTGGCAAACCCTATATGGTGAAGTGGGAACAGGGAGAGGACACCTCCGACCCGACCTTCCGGAATATGACAAACAATAGCATCGATGCTTCAGCTATCGAAACCGATTACAGTGATTTTGTCAGCACTTTCGACCCAATTGCCCTTGCTGCCAACGATA
>JAGCXU010000076.1 GCA_017961145.1 Bacteroidaceae bacterium
CCCAGTTCCCTTTGGACTCGTGGGGTGTACTACGAGGGACTGATGGCACTTTCCAGTATAGACGCTCAACCCGACTATATAAGGTACGTCGATGAATGGGGCAACTACCATCATTGGACACCTCGCAACGGTACACAGACAACGAATGCCGACGACCAGTGCTGCATGCAAACTTATCTCGATCGCTATGAGATGACAGGCGACAAGAAGATGCTTGACAGTTGTCAGACAAACATGGAGAAGCAGATGGCCCAGCATAGGTGCGACTACTGGACTTGGATAGATGCTATACAGATGGCTATGCCCGCATACTCCAAGATGTATAGCATCACAGGTGATGTTCGTTACATCCTCTTTGCTCGCAACTGCTACGAATGGACGCGTAACACATGTGGCGGCGGGTTATGGAATGCCAAAGAGGGTTTATGGTGGCGCGATGCTAACTTTGTGCCTCCCTACAAAGAGAGCGACGGACAGAACTGCTATTGGAGTCGCGGCAACGGCTGGGTGGTAGCGGCTTATGTGAAGACCATCGAGGACATAGAGAAAACAACGGGTTACAGCAGCAACCAAGAGGTCTATGCTTTCTGCAAAGAGCTGAAGGCAGATTATCTGGAGATGATGAAAGCCTTGCTGAAGTGTCAGCGTGAGGATGGCTTCTGGAATGTCAGTCTGATGTCGCCAGCCACATACGGTGGCCCAGAAACGTCTGGCACAGCCCTCTTCCTGATGGGAATGGCATGGGGCGTGCGAAATGGATTGTTGTCAGCCAGCGAATACCGTCCTGCCATAGACAAGGCTTGGAACGCGATCGCAAATAGAGCTTTGCATGAGAATGGCTTCATCGGTTACATTCAGGGAACAGGCAAGGAACCAAAGGACGGACAACCGGTGACATACACCAAAGTTCCCGACTTCGAGGACTATGGTGCAGGTTGCGTGCTGTTGGCTACTGCAGAGTATTATAAGCTGATAAAGGATAACACTTCGCAAGCAGGTGCACGCTGGTGGTGGCTGGGTTCGGCTGTCACGGAGCCAGGACTGCGATGGCAGATGCAGCAGATGGCTTCTCATGGCATCCGAACGTTGGAGATAACGCCGCTGTATGGCGTGCAAGGTAACGATGCCAACAACATCTCCTTCCTTTCTCCAGAGTGGATGAAGATGCTGGAATATACCATCGCGCAGGGCAAGCGGCAAGGAGTACAGATAGACATGAACCTTGGGACGGGTTGGCCATTCGGTTCTCCCGAGACGCCTCTGACGGAAGCGGCGTGCAAGCTCGTTGTGATTGATACGCTTGTCGATAGCAAGCAGGCTAAGAGCATCCCACTTTCGGTACCAAAGAAAGAAGAGCCGTATGCCCGTCTGATACTTCGGCGCGACTTCAAAAGCCAGCAAGAAGGGAAACGCAGAGTCATAGCACTCTATGAAAGCCGAACACGACAAAAGGTGAAAAGGGCTGCTCCTGGCGGCGAGGGATATGTTATAGACCACTTCGACTCAGTGGCCGTGGCACATTATCTGGCGCGTTTCGACAAAGCCTTCAAGGCCTCCGGCGCTCCTATGCCAGCCACTTTCTTCAACGATTCCTACGAAGTGTTCGGCGCGGACTGGACGCCGACGTTGCTCAGCGAGTTCCATGCACGACGGGGCTACAGGCTTGAAGACAAGTTGCAGGAGTTTGTCGATGGCGATGCGCAGGTCGTCAGTGATTATCGCGAAACGCTTTCCGACCTTCTGCTGAAGAACTTCACAGAGCAATGGGTGAGGTGGAGCCACGAGCGAGGCGTCAAGGTGCGGAATCAGGCCCACGGCTCGCCAGCCAACCTCATTGACATTTATGCTGCTGTCGATATTCCGGAAATAGAAGGCTTTGGCCTTTCTGATTTCGGCATCAAGGGCTTGCGTACTGACCCTGGTATGACTCGCAAGAATTACTCCGACCTGTCGATGCTGAAATATGCGTCTTCTGCTGCCCACATTACAGGCAAAAGACTGGTGTCCAGCGAGACGTTTACATGGCTGACGGAGCATTTCCGCACCTCTTTGTCGCAGATGAAGCCCGACCTCGACCTTATGTTCTGTTCTGGAGTCAACAGGATGTTCTTCCACGGCACGTGCTATTCGCCAAAGGATGACCCGTGGCCCGGCTGGCGCTTCTATGCTTCGGTTGACATGTCGCCCACCAACACCATTTGGCGCGACGCGTCGATGCTGACCAGCTACATCGATTACTGTCAGCAGCGTCTGCAGGAGGGGGAACCTGATAATGACTTCATCGTGTTGTTGCCGGTAAGGAATATGTGGCGAACGAACCTTCAAAGTCGCCTGATGCTGTTCGAAATCAATTCTATGGACAGAAAGGCACCCGAGTTCATCGCCTCGATAATGAAGATTGATTCCCTGGGCTACGACTGCGACTACATATCCGAGAAGTACCTGCTCACCACGTCCTTCACAGACGGCAAGCTGCAGACGGCAGCAGGGACACGCTATGCCACACTCATCCTGCCTCCGGGCTGCATCCTAAGCAAGGCCGTGCAGAAGCATATAGAAAGGCTGAAGCAGCAGGGCGCACACATTATATATAATATAGAGGGGCAGGAGCTGGCGAAATACGCTAAGGCAGAAGAACTGCGCACGGCGCTTCACATGAAGATGATACGCCGCAGGGTAGGCGACGGCTATCGCTATTTTGTGTCAAACCTTACGCCGAATGATGTGGAGAGAGAGGTAGGCCTTGCTGCAACGGGCGGCAACGTCAGCGTCTCGCTCCGCAGCGGCGAGAGCTGCTTCATTGATGCTTTGCCTGACGGCAAAGCCATGGTGACCTATCCAACCAGTGAGATGCAGCCCAGCCGTGGGCGAGCGGAAAGGGGAGAAATGGCGTTGCTTGCCGACTTGACGAGCAACAGGTGGTCGCTTCGTTTTGTTGAGTCGCAGCCTGCCGTCAACGACAAGATAGCCCTTGACGGACTCAAGACGTGGGAGTCGTTGCCATTTGATAGCCTGAACACGCTCATGGGCACGGGCGTTTATGAAACCACGTTCAGCCTCTCTGCCAGCGATGCCGCGAGGGGTGGCTATCTAATCGACCTTGGCGATGTTCGGGAGTCTGCGCGTGTGTACATCAACGACACGTACATAGGCTGTGCTTGGTGCGTGCCGTTCACGCTGGACTTCGACGGCCTGCTTCGCGAGGGCGAGAACACCATCCGCATCGAGGTGACGAACCTCCCAGCCAACCGCATCGCGGAGTACGACCGACAGGGAAAGCCGTGGCGCAAGTTCAACGAGATAAACGTGGTGGACATCAACTACAAACACACCACCTACGCAGGCTGGACGCCTGTGCCATCGGGCCTGAACTCCTACGTTCGCATTTATGCCAGTCCCGAGCAGCAGCAGACGCTCTGGCCCGACGGCAGCAGGATGGACGATTTCTTTCAGGACACAAAGAAGGTGGACATCAGGGCGCTGGGCAAGCAATACGTGATAACAGACCACGGCGTGAAGAACGATTCGACGCTCGTGCAGACCGAAGCCATACAGGCCGTAATAGACCGTTGTGCCAGCGAAGGCGGAGGCGTAATCGTCATCCCCGAGGGCACGTTCCTCTCTGGCTCGCTGTTCTTCAAGCAAGGCACAAATCTCTACGTCAAAGGACGGATAAAGGGTTCGGACCGCATACGCGATTTCCGACTGCTTGAGACGCGCATGGAAGGGCAGACGTTGCAGTATTTCGCTGCCCTCATCAATGCCGACGGACTGGACGGCTTCTGCATTACAGGCGACGGGGCGAAGTTGGATTGGGAGGAAACGCCGAACGAGCTGGGCTTCACTTCGCAGCAGAGTTGCATCGACGGGAACGGCTTCATGTATTGGGAGGAGTTTTGGTACAGGCGGATGTACAACAAGGCTTGCACCAACCTGGAGGCCATGCGTCCCAGGCTTGTCTATCTGTCGAACTGCAAGAACGTGACGGTTCAGGACATCAACCTCATCAACTCGCCGTTCTGGACGAATCACCTGTATCGTTGCGAACACGTGCGCTACCTCGATAACTTCATCTATGCACCGACGAAAGGTGTTGTTCCTCCCGGCGACACCAAGCAGCATGGCGCTCCGTCGAGCGATGCCATCGACCTGGACGTGTGCCACGACGTATTGGTGCACGGCTGCTATATGCAGGTGAACGATGATGCCGTCGTGATAAAGGGCGGCAAGGGAACATGGGCGGACAAGGCTCCGGAGAACGGTCCCGTGTATAACGTGCTGGTGAAGCAGTGTCGCTACGGAAAGGCGCACGGATGCCTGACCTTGGGGTCGGAGTCGGTTTACGATTGGAATATCGTGCTCTCCGACATAAAGATTAACGGCGTCAATCGTGTGTTGTGGCTGAAGATGAGGCCCGACACGCCCCAGCACTACGAGAAGATACGCATCGAGAACGTCACAGGCTCGTGTACCTCCTTCCTCGTGGTGCGTCCCTGGACGCAGTTCTTCCAGCCGGGCGACAGAGAGGACATGCCGCTATCCAAGTGCAACGACATCACCTTCAGGGACATCGATGTAGACACGCAAGACTTCTTCGACGTCGGCATGTCGGACAAATACAAGCTCCAGAACTTCACCTTCGACAATTGCAAGGTCCGCGACAAGAAGCAGTCGTTCGACCCCACGATGATAGAGGGCTGCGTGACAAGGAAACTGTACATCAATGATGTAGAAAAGTAAAGAACCATGAAGAAGACAAAGGCTATCATCCTGCTGACGTGGGTGCTTTCTACCCTCAGCATCACCCGGATATCATCCCAGACCATCAACCTAAGCGGCAAATGGCAGTTCCGTTCCGAACGCGAACAGAGCATTGTAACGCTGCCCGGCTCGATGCTGACCAACGGCAAGGGCGACCCCCTGAGCGTCAATACGCGGTGGACCTGCTCGCTCTACGACTCCAGTTTCTTCTTCAACCCCTACATGGAGAAATATCGCGTGGAGGGGAAGATGAAGTACCCCTTCTTCCTGACCCCCGAGCGCCACTACATAGGCAATGCTTGGTACGAACGCACAGTGGACATCCCAGCGTCGTGGACCGGTCGGCCAGTGACTCTCTACCTGGAACGCCCGCATATTGAGACGACGGTGACCGTGAACGGACACGAGGTAGGCCACCAGATGTCGCTCTCCGTGCCGCATCAGTTCGATCTCACGCCTTATATAAAATATGGTGGCCAGAACACGCTGAGCATCAAGGTGTACAACGGCATCGAGAACGTCAGCGTGGGGCAGGACTCGCATTCTGTGACGGACCAGACGCAAGGCAACTGGAACGGCATCGTGGGCAGGATAGAATTGCAGGCGGGGCCGGCCATCTGGCGCAAACTCGTGTTTCCCCACATCGAGGACGGCACGATAGACATCATGATAAACGACTCGACCTACCGCCTTCCTTTGGGCAACGACACCCTGCGCTGGGACGAGTTTCATCCGCAGCTCTATACGCGAACGGTTACTTATCAGGGTACGCCCGTCAGCGTGACTTTCGGACTGCGGGAGATACGTGCAAGGGGACAGCAACTGTACATCAACGGGCGACCGCTCTTCCTGCGCGGCACGGTGGGCAACTGTACTTTCCCCGAGACGGGCTACCCACCTACAGACGAGGCGTCGTGGGAACGCGTGCTTGGCAAGTGCAAGGAATACGGGCTCAACCACATTCGTTTCCATTCCTATTGTCCGCCTGAAGCCGCTTTCTCCGTAGCCGACAGACTGGGGCTTTACCTGCAGCCCGAAGGTCCTTCCTGGCCTAATCACGGCGTAAGGCTGCGACGGGCTATGCCCATCGACCAGTATCTTCTGGACGAAGGATTGAGAATCATCGATGCCTACGGCCATCACCCCTCGTTTTGCATGATGGCAGCAGGCAACGAGCCTGCCGGGGACTGGCTGCCCTACTGCCAGAACTGGGTGAAGACGATGAGGGAACACGACCCCAACCGCATCTATTGCGCTGCCTGCGTGGGCGGAGGCTGGGTTTGGGACGAGGGTTCGGACTATCACGTCAAGTCCGGAGCACGTGGTCTGGACTGGGATAAAAACAAGCCGCACAGCGACGACGACTACTATCAGCTGCTCCAATATCCCGTCAACTACAAGAAAGAAGAGCCCAACAACGAACCCGTCATAGCTCATGAAGTGGGGCAGTGGTGCGTCTTCCCCGACTTCAAGGAGATACCGCAGTACACAGGCGTTTACAAGGCACGCAACTTCGAGATATTCCGCGACCTGCTGCGCGACAACGGTATGGCAGGGCAGGCAGAACGCTTCTTGATGGCAAGTGGCCGCCTGCAGGTGCTTTGTTACAAGTACGATATAGAACGCAACCTGCGCACCAAGGACTATAGCGGCTTCCAACTGCTCGGGCTGAATGACTACAGCGGACAGGGGACGGCGCTCGTCGGGCCGCTGAATGTGCATTGGCGCGAGAAGGGCTACTGCACCAAAGAGGACTGGACGGAGTTCTGCTCGCCCATCGTGCCTCTGGCTAAGTTCCCTCGCTTTGTCTTTACCAACGACGAGACATTGCGTGTTCCCGTCGAGGTCTATAATGCTTCGGAGAGAGCAATCGTGGATGCCAAGGCTGTGTGGCACATCGCTGAGACCTCAGGCTCCTTGCCCGCTACGACCATCCCCGTCGGCAAGAATACCGAGTTGGGAACAGTAGAGTATCCTTTGACACAGTACACGAAACCTACCAAGCTGATCCTGACAGTCAGCCTCTCCGACAAAGTCAAAAACCATTGGGACTTCTGGGTGTATCCGAAGGACGTGCCTCAGCTCTCTGCCCTCAGCGCTCAGACTTCTTTCTATGAGACTGACACGTTGGATGCCAAGGCGCTGAAGGTGCTGGAACGAGGCGGCGATGTGCTGCTGACGGCTGCCGGAAAGATTCGCTACGGCAACGACGTGGTTCACAGTTTCCTGCCTGTCTTCTGGAACACGTCGTGGTTCAAGATGCGTCCACCGCACACCACAGGAGCCTACATACAGAGCAATCATCCCGTCTTCCGCGACTTCCCCACCGATGACTGGCAGGACCTGAACTGGTGGGAGCTGGTAAACCGTACGCAAGTCATCAACATGAAGGAGTTCCCCGAGGACTTCCAGCCCATCGTGCAGCCCATTGACACATGGCACGTTTCACGCAAGCTGGGAATGCTCCTTGAGGCAAAAGTGCTGAAGGGCCGCCTGCTGCTGACCACGCTCCCTATCGGTCGGGACACTCCCGTCTGCCGCCAGCTGCGCTATTCTATCATGAGATATATGGCAAGCAAAAACTTCCAACCCAACACGAAGGTTGAGTTGGAAGTTATCCGTCGCCTCTTTGAATACGAAGCGCCCCCAGTGAATATGTTCACGAAGGATGCCCCCGACGAACTCAAAGGCAAGACAAAGGGCAGCTAAAAGCTTGTCGATTTACTTGTTAAGTGTCCAGCTGAAGCCATCCTTCGTATCCTTCACCTCGAAGCCGAGGGCAGCGAGGTCGTCGCGAATCTTGTCGCTCAGCGCCCAGTTCTTCTCGGCCTTGGCTGCCTGACGTTGCTCCAAAAGCATGTTGACGACGGCTCCGAAAGCCTCTTCGCGAGCCTTGTTGCTTACGCCAGTATCCTGCTTGAGACCAAGGATGTCGGTCGTGAAGGTCTCCATGAGTTGGAGCAGCGCCTGTGCCACTTCGGCCGTGATGCTGGCCTTCTTGTCCGTCAGTGTGTTAATGACGCGGCAGGCATCGAACAGGTGGCTGATGACGATGGGCGAGTTAAGGTCGTCGTTCATGGCGTCGTAGAGTTGTTGCGATAACGTCGCAACATACTGGACATCAACAAGGGGCTGGCCCTTCACCTTTTGGCCGTCTTGCAGGCGGCGCAGGTTCTTCAGTCCGTCCATGAGGCGGGCCAAGCCTTTCTCGGCAGCCTGCAGGGCTTCGTTGCCGAAATCGACCGTCGAGCGGTAGTGGGCCTGCAGGATGAAGAAGCGGATGGTCATGGGCGTGTAGGCCTGGCTGAGCAGCGGGTGGTCGCCCGTGAAGAACTGCGGCAGGGTGATGAAGTTGTTGTAGGACTTGCCCATCTTCTTGCCGTCGATGGTAATCATGTTGTTGTGCATCCAGTAGTGTACCATCTGGTCGCCCTGACTGGCGATGGCCTGCGCAATCTCGCATTCGTGATGAGGGAAGATGAGGTCCATGCCTCCGCCGTGGATGTCGAAGTGGTCACCTAAGTACTTACGGCCCATGGCTGTGCACTCGCAGTGCCATCCGGGGAAGCCTTCGCTCCAAGGCGACGGCCAGCGCATGATGTGTTCGGGTTGTGCGGCCTTCCATAGAGCGAAGTCCGCCTGGTTCTTCTTCTCGCCGACGCCTGCCAGTTCGCGGCTCGCGTCCTTGATGTTCTCAAGGTCACGGCCCGAGAGAATGCCCCAGCGGTGGTCCTTGTTGTACTTCTCGATGTCGAAGTAGATGCTTCCGTTGCTCTCGTAAGCATAGCCGTTGTCGAGGATTTGCTGCACGAGGGCCTGCTGCTCGATGATGTGACCCGTGGCGTGAGGCTCGATGCTTGGCGGCAAGCAGCCCAGCGCGTCCATCGCCTCATGGAAGCGATTTGTGTAGTATTGCGCCACTTCCATGGGCTCGAGCTGTTCCAGGCGAGCCTTCTTGGCAATCTTGTCCTCGCCTTCATCCGCGTCGTGCTCCAGATGGCCCACGTCCGTGATGTTTCGCACGTAACGGACCTTGTAGCCGATATGCTGCAAGTAACGGAACAGCAGGTCGAACGTGATGGCCGGACGGGCGTGCCCGAGATGAGCATCACCATAGACAGTCGGGCCGCAGACGTACATCCCGACGCGTCCAGGGTTGAGCGGTTTGAAACGTTCTTTCTGCCTGCTCAATGTATTATAAATAAGAAGGGGTTGTTCCATTAAAGGTTATTGGTTAATGGTTATTGTTCTTGTCTTTCGCCATATTCAAGTTCGCCATCCACAACCCAACGAAGGTCTTCAGGGTCGAACTCGCCCATCTTGTCCTTCTTGGCTTGCTTTGCGACATACTTTGCCACTTCCTCCACGTCGATATCGATGTCTTCCTCGCCATTGTGCTTGTCGAGCAGGTCGACATAATACTCGCCGATGACATCGATGAAGTAGTAGAGTTCGTCCTCCGTGAACTTGTCCTTGAGTTCTTGCGGCAGGTAGTTCTGGATGTACTCGACCGTCAAGCGGTCGTCCTCAGCATCTTTGAGGAGGTCTTCTTCAAAGGTACTCATGTGGATTAGGGATTAGAGATTAGGGGATGGGGATTAGAGCATTGCCTTGATTTTCTCTTCGAGAGCGGGCTTGGGTACGAGACCTACGCTGCGGTCCACTTCCTTGCCGTCCTTGATGAAGACTACAGTAGGGATGTTGCGGACGCCAAATCGCATTGGCAGGTCCTCGTCTTCTTCTACATCGCACTTGCCAATGATGGCCATGCCGTCATATTCCTTTGCCAGTTCCTCGATGACGGGAGCAAGGCGTTTGCAAGGGCCACACCAAGTTGCCCAAAAATCCAATACGATAGGCTTGCCGGTTGCAACCAGAGCCTCAAAGTTTCCTGTGTTAATTACTTGTGCCATAATACTTATATTTTTATTGGTTAATGCTATATGATAGTGCGTCGCTACTGTCAATGTCGTTCAGGAACTGTCGTGTCACCTTGATACAAAACTTGCGTGATTTCATGCGAAGTTTGTTGTGGGGATTGGTGGCATCGACGAATACCAGTCGTAAAGCAGTATTGCCATTGTTTTCCTTAGCATAAGACGAAAGCATCTCCACATCATCCTTGCTCAAAGCGTCAATGTTAACGGTGACAGTAATCTGTTCTATTACTTTGTCACTAGCGTCGGCAAGCCAATCGATATGGCTGATGCGAAGTTCATACTCACCTTCGCGGAATCGATGCTTCTCGACGGTTCCCGTGATGAGTACAGAGCGATCGACGCAGAGATAGCTTCCCCACTTCAACCAATTGTCGCCATAAAGCACAATCTCGCCAGTGCCACTGAAATCCTCAATGGTGGCTACGCCGTAAGGCTTTCCGTTCTTCGTTGTGCCGGAACGAACCTCTGTGACAATGCCACCCAGTCGAACGCTTTGACCAGCAAAAGATGTGAGGTTCTCCATCTGCGACAATTTCAGATTGCATACATTTTGCAGGACAACATAATAATCGTCGAGCGGATGAGCCGAGAGATAGATGCCCACCAACGAACGCTCTTTGTTGAGGCGTTCTAAAGTGGTCCATTCCTCTGCTTCTGGAATTGTGGGTTTATGAAGTTCTACCGCATCCATTCCAAAGAGTGAAAACTTTGCTTCCTCTTGAGCTTGCTGGAACTGTTGTCCGTATCGCATAAGCAAGTCGAGGAAGATGTCGCCCTTTTGATTCATAGCAACAAATTGTTCACGACGAATGTCTCCTGCGATGGTGTCAAAAGCTCCGCTCAAGGCAAGGCATTCTATTCCGTTTCGCTTGATAGCAGAAAGATTGACGCGCTCAGCAAAGTTGAAGATGTCCTTGAAGGGTCCATTCTTCTCTCTCTCGTCGACGATGGCTTGCACGGCAGCTTCGCCAAGTCCTTTGATAGCAGTCAAGCCGTAACGAATCTGCTGACGGTCGTTGACGCCAAAGTCAAGGTGTGACTCGTTGACATCCGGACCTAAGACTTCAATTTTCATAGCGTGACATTCCTCGAGCAACTTCGTTACTTCCTTCACATCGTCCTTGCCTCTCGTCAGCAAGGCTGCCATAAACTCGGCAGGATAGTGGGCTTTCATGTAAGCCGTCTGATAGGAAACCCACGAGTAACAAGCTGCATGAGACTTGTTGAAAGCGTAGGAAGCGAACTTTTCCCAGTCGCTCCAAATCTTTTCGAGTACCTTCGGGTCGTGTCCGTTCTTGGTGCCTCCTTCGATGAACTTGGGCTTCATTTGATCCACGATGTCCTTTTTCTTCTTACCCATTGCCTTTCGAAGGGCATCGCTCTCGCCTCTGGTGAAATCAGCAAGTTTGCGAGCAAGCAACATAACTTGCTCCTGATAGACCGTGATGCCATAAGTGTCGCGAAGGTATTCTTCGCAAGCTGGGAGATCATATGTGATTTCTTCCAATCCGTTCTTTCGCTTGATGAACTGCGGAATATAATCCATGGGACCTGGTCGGTAGAGGGCATTCATGGCTATGAGGTCTTCGAAGACAGTGGGATGCAGTTCCTTCAGGTACTTACGCATGCCGGCAGACTCGAACTGGAATGTTCCGACGGTCTTGCCCTCCTGATATAATTTATATGTAAGCGGGTCGTCGATGGGGATATTGTCAATGTCGATATCTATGCCGTGAGCCTCTTTGACGATTCGACAAGCTTCCTTCAATTGCGAGAGGGTTTTCAAGCCGAGGAAGTCCATCTTGATGAGACCTGTGCTTTCGATGACGTGACCATCGTATTGGGTAACTGCAGTTTTGCGGTCAGGGAAGTCCGGATCGTCGGCTGTCGAGACTGGAACGTGATCACTAATTGGGTCGCGACAAATGATGAAACCGCAAGCATGAATGCCTGTATTGCGAACTGTTCCCTCGAGCTTAAGTGCATATTTGATGGTATCTGCTTCCTTCGGATCTCTCGAGTACTTAGCTTCCTTCAGTTCAGGAGTAGCTTCGATGTAGTTTTCCAGTGTAGGCTTCTTTCCTTCTGGCAAACGTTCCGGCATGGCTTTGCACCAAGCATTGACGACGGAGAGGGGAACCTTCTCCACTCGGCCAACATCTTTGATGCTACTCTTGGCTGCCATTGCACCATAAGTGATAATGTGGGCACAATTCTCCACTCCATACTTGTCCATTACCCATTGCAGGACCTTTCCTCTGCCATCGTCGTCGAAGTCAGTATCGATATCTGGAAGGGAGATACGATCAGGATTGAGGAAACGCTCGAACAGAAGGTCGTATTTGAGAGGGTCGAGACGAGTGATGCCGAGGCAATAGGCAACGACAGAGCCGGCTGCCGAGCCTCGACCTGGTCCTACCCAAACGCCCAATTCTTTGCGAGCACTATTGATGAAGTCTTGCACGATGAGGAAGTAACCTGGGAAGCCCATCGTCTTCATGATGTGAAGTTCGAAACGAATGCGTTCGTCCAGTTCCTTTGACAGAGGATTCCCATAAAGGCGTTCGGCACCTTCGTAGGCAAGCTTTGCAAGGTAGTCTGCCTCGAATTTTATGCGGTAGAGTTTGTCGATGCCGCCAAGTTTCTCGATCTTCTTTTCTGCTTCTTCCTTTGGCAGAGGGTTGTCTCCATTTTCATCGCTCGTGAATTCCTTGAAGAGGTCTTCCTTCGTAAATTTCTGCCTCCACAGCTCTTCTGTACCAAACTCTTCTGGAATGGGGAAGAAGGGCATGATGGGGTTCGATTCGAGGTCGTATGTTTCGACCTTGTCCAGAATCTCGCATGTGTTGGCTAGTGCTTCAGGAATGTCGCTGAAGACGGCATTCATCTCTGCCTTTGTCTTGAACCATTCCTGTTTGCTGTAACGCATACGATTGGGGTCGTCGAGGTCCTTGCCGGTCGAGAGACAGAGGAGCAGGTCGTGAGCCTCCGCATCATCTTCGTTGAGGAAGTGCGAGTCGTTGGAGCAGATGAGCTTTATGCCGTGCTTCTTTGCCAAGTCGATGAGGACGGGATTGACGCGCTTCTGCACTTCATAGGTTTCGCGATTGGCCTCTTGTGTTGGGTTGGTCACTTCATGACGCTGTAGTTCGATGTAATAGTCGTCACCCCAAATGTTGTGGAACCACTTGACGGCCTCTTCGGCACCCTTCAAGTCGCCGTTCTGAATCTTCTTCGGAATTTCACCGCCAATGCAGGCAGAACAGATGATGAGGCCTTCGTGGAACAGTTCCAAGTCCTTGTGATCGGTGCGAGGTCGCATATA
>JAGCXU010000077.1 GCA_017961145.1 Bacteroidaceae bacterium
ATATGAGGATGGTGTCATATTTTTTGGTTGCACAATTATGCAACCTGCAACCTTCAAATAAAAATCTCGTCAATTCGTGCTGAAAATCGGCCAAAATCGATGCCCGAAATTTGGTAGTGTCGGAAAATTTTCGTACCTTTGTAGTGGATTTAGAACAGAGGTTCAAGGCATCGAAAACAGGGCCCGTTTCCGCTGCATGAGCTGACGCTCAGGAATCCACCACGAGCCTGCTCACGCTTGGAAAAGTTCAAATCCGGATTCGACTTTTCTCTCGCTAAAACGCAGACTTGCAGCGATGATTCGAAAACACAATGCCAGACGCGGCATACCATATATAAATGAGGACACGCAGCGGCGCATCCTCATCCCAAAAGAAATTGACTTACTGATACCAGGCTCGCTAAAGCGAACGATTATGCACGTCGAGTTGAGAAGCTAAGCACGTTATGTTGGCCACCATAACACTTATCTCTCTATTCTCTACCTCACATACTTCTTGAAGAAACTCCAAATCTCGTCGCCAGTCTTGATGTCTTCAGTATGCGTGGAATGCTTCCCGCCTACGACTTCGTAGAGCCAGACGTCGCAACCTGTTGCACTCTCGGTAAACCGATGCTTGATGATGTAGTGTCCGTTTTCCCTGTTCAGACCCTCCACTCGCTCCGTCTCTTCTTTCGTGCAACGGTTCTTTGCCACCCAATAACCTACGGCAAGCGGAACAGGCATATATGCTCCCCAACCGCCTTTGTTATCAAGGTCGCCCGTCCATTCAGAAGTGCGGTCCTCCGTCCCATGAATCTCAAAAAGAGGAATCGGCTTGCATGCTTCCAAATCCCGATACATCCACACCATCGTCAGACCTGCAACAGGAGCGACTGCCTTGAAGGTCTTCTGCTTGGAATAGGCCATCAGATAGCACATCTCGCCGCCATTCGACATTCCCGTCAGGAAGGTATTCTCTCGGCTCAGATGATAGCGTTTCTGCACATAAGCAGCCATCTTGCTGAGCGACTTGACATCATCCACTTTCCAACCCTCCTGAAAAGGATAGCCCACATTCCAGCTCGGCTTTCCCTTCGGGTCTCTCAAGCCTTGAGGAATGCATACGGCAAACCCCTCTCGCGAAGCAGTCTCAACCAGCGGATTATTCCGATATATGCCTCCACCATACCCATGCAAATAGAAAACCAGCGGAGCATCAGGCTTTATTCCTTCGGGAAGAAAGACATCGAACCGACGCATGAATCCATCCACCTTCAGAGAGTCTTCCACAAACTGCTGCGAGTAGACAACAGTCAATTGGGTCAAAAGGAAGAAGAGACAGAAAATCCTTTTCATCATCTCTTATTGTATTATATCTAAAAGTTCACTTCTGGTGCTGCGGACGGAGCAAATCGTTGACAGTCTTGACGGGGTTGAAAGTCGTCAAAGGCACCTCGACCATGATGGTGTTCCAGTCGCTCATTGCCCCATTCCATAAGCCCGGAAGCTCCAAAGCTTTCAATTCCTTGCCATCTTTGCTCTTATAGGAGATGAAACCAGTTGCAGGGTCAACAAAGTCGGGAAGGTTGAACTTTTCGCCCTTGTAATTGCGAATGGCACAGACAAGGTCAACGGGATTGAAATGAGTGCCTTGCGTGAACATCTTCACATATTCCGGATTGTTTTGGTCTATCTGACTGCTCTCCAAAATTTGCAACGAAATGCTACCATCAGGGTTGTAAGCCAGGAACGGACCGCCTCCAGGCTCGCCGACATTCTTCACCACACCACAAACTCGAATGGGTCTGTTGAGCTTCTTCTTCAAGAAAACATGCAACTCGGTATCTTCCATATTCTTCAAGTCGGGCACATCGCAGCAAAGGGTATGGCGGACAAACCGAATGATGTCCTCAAGGTCGTCGTGATTGAACTTTCCGCTGTCGAGCAAACGCAGGAAACCGAATACCTTCTTCTGGGCTTGAACAAGCACTCCTGCGATGACTTGCTTCCAGAAGACTGTATCGGGTTTCAAGCGATCGGGCACTACATTGTCGATGTTCTTGATGAAGACAATGTCGCTTCCAAGGTCGTTGAGATTCTCGATGAGAGCGCCATGACCGCCAGGACGGAACAGGAGCTTGCCTTCGTTTGTGCGGAAAGGTGTGTTGTCCATATTCACGGCAATCGTGTCCGTGCTTGGTTTCTGTTCGCTCAGGCTCACTTTGTAGTTGATCTTGAACTTATCCTGAAATGCAGGAAGAACACGTTGGATGAGTCCTTCGAAGAGTTCTCTGTGCTCGCTGCTAACTGTGAAATGCACTTCCGCTTCTCCCCTACTGCTTGCGTACAGAGCGGCTTCCGTGAGATGTTCCTCAACAGGAGTCTTTGCGCAATCGTCGTAAGCGTGGAACTGGAGCAAGCCCTTCGGAAGCTGACCATAGTTCAAGCCTTCTTCGCCAAGCATATTGGCGGCTACGGCTTTGTAGTTGCCTTCTTCCATGAGTGCATCCACGCCTTTTCCTTCGTTCAGGAAACAAGCGTCGTTCAGCGCGTCGAAGAAAGCGAAGGCATGAATGTGAGCGAAGAATATCTTCTCGAAGTCTGTAGTCGGCACCTCGTAATCGGCATTCAGGAACTCAAACATATTCTTGAACATACGGCTTGCAGCGCCACTTGCAGGCACGAACTTGGTAATGTTGTGCCCTTCTGCTTTGTAGTCGTTCCAAGCCTGAATGTAGGCTTCTGCCTCATCGTCCGAGGGAGCTACGATGCCCTCGCCAACGGAAGCGGCGCCCTTGAGTTTGAGAAAGTCAAAACCCTTCCGGAAACACTCTAACTGCGCTTCTATCTGCGCTTCACTCATTCCTTTCTGCTCTATTTGCAGAAGATCTTCCTTGCTAAACATATCTTTGAATTTTATTTTGTTCCAGACTTTTTCGCCCACGACGATATTTGTGGAGTTTTACGCTGCAAAGTTAATAAAAAAATCAGGAAAAAGAATGGAGAATGAAGAAAAAGATAAAAAAAGTCCAGCTGGAATTCCAACTGGACTCTAATGTTGCATGGTGGACTTGCACTTAGTCGTCCATTCCGATGAGCACGCCTTGGAAGTTGAACTTCAAATCCAAGTCGTTTGACAACTCGATGTCGTAGCCATAACGCTCCTTGTCGATTTTGGTGATGGTGCAGCCTTCATAATTGGTTTTCACGTACTTCTGAATGGCTTCTGGCACGACGACGGCTGGCACAGCCTCAGCCTTGCGGTCGATCTTCTTCCATGCACCTTTCTTGGTAAACTCGATCTTTGTTCCATCGGCCAAGCGGCACTCGAAGGAGTTCCAGTCCTTCTCGGCATAAACAATCTTCTGTCCCTTGAAATTTTCCTGAACAAAAGTCTTGGCCGCTGCAGGGAGTTGTTCCACGGGAATTGGCGTATCGTCGGCCATTACGCTCGACGAAATGAGGCACATCAGTGCCATCATCAAATACTTCATCTCTTTCATAATTGTAGTGTTTTATCAGTTATTAATCGTCCACATCAATGTCGTAGAGTTCGCCCTTACTGTCGAACTCGAGTTCCATCTGGTTGTCGAATTTCACTTCGTACCGGGTCTTGAGGTTCTTCCGTTCCTTCTTCACATAGAGCACCTTGGCATCAGACATATTTTCCTTGATATAAGTCTGAGCCGCTGCAGGGAGTTGTTCCACAGTAAGAATCTTCTTGCGGTTAATCTCACAACTTGTCGTCAGGAACAAGACGGCCGTCATAGCCAATAAAAGTTGAATCTTCTTCATAGGTTATTACTGTTGGTTTCGATATAAAGTCTGTGCAAATTAACGAAGAAAAATGCAAACTGCCAAAGAATTGCGTATTAATTTTGCATTATTAACGTTTTGCAAGAGAAAACGTCACAGGTCACGTTGCCCAACATAACACTATACGATTGCAAACGTAACACTATACGATTGCGTTCATAACACTTGATCTTTGCCAACTTCACTGGTGAAGTTTTTTGAACAGTTTAACATAAATAAAACGGACGACACACTCGATTATTCAAATATTTGTTGTACCTTTGTCATTAAAATATATAATGTAGGAGAAAATGGAGATTGCCAAATTCTTTACCGACGAGGAACGCGGCCGCATAGAAGCCGTTCAGAGACAACTCTTTGCGATGGCTGCCGACGTCATTCAAGAAGGTGATGAGACGAAGATAAAGAAGTATCTGGACCGGGCTACCCAGCAAGGTCTGCTTCAAAGAGACGTCTTCGGCATCAACCCAATTGTGAAGGATACGGAAACGGCTCTCATCGTTGGCGAAGAAATCGGGCTGACGAGGGGAAGTGTGGTGAGCGTCCTGCTCTGGTCCATAGTGAAAAGCGGAGCGGCTTCGCTCGACGAAATCAAGAAAGACTTTGGCGAAGAAGTGGCTCACATCCTGCATGGATTGATGAGAATCCGCGAACTCTACACAAAGAGCGCGACCGTCGGAAGCGAGAACTTCCGCAGTCTGCTCGTCACATTTGCAGAAGATATGCGCGTCATCCTCATCATGATTGCCAATCGCGTCTGCATCATGCGTCAGATCAAGGGCACAAAGAATGTCGAAGCACAACGGAAAGTAGCCATGGAAGCCGCTTATCTCTATGCTCCGCTCGCTCACAAACTCGGCCTCTACAAACTGAAAAGCGAACTGGAAGACCTCAGCCTGAAATACCTCGAACAAGATGCTTACTACCATATCAAAGAGAAGCTGAATGAAACGAAACGCAGTCGTGATGCCTACATCGAACGCTTCCTGAAACCTCTCGACGAGAAACTGCAGGAAGCAGGACTGCATTACCACATGAAAGGTCGCACCAAAAGCATCCACTCCATCTGGCAAAAGATGCAGAAGCAGCACGTCGATGTGGATGGCGTCTACGACCTCTTTGCCATTCGCATCATCCTGCAATCGCCTCCAGAACGCGAGAAAATGGAGTGCTGGCAAGTGTTCAGCATCATCACCGATATGTATCAAAGCAATCCGAAACGCATGCGCGACTGGCTTTCCGTACCCAAAAGCAACGGATACGAAAGCCTCCACATCACCGTTCTCGGACCTGAACAGAAGTGGGTTGAAGTGCAGATCAGGACGGAAAGGATGGACGATATTGCCGAGCACGGACTAGCTGCGCATTGGCGATACAAAGGTATCCGTTCTGGCGAAAGTGGCGTAGAGGAATGGTTGGCTGGCGTCAGGAGCGCTCTCGAAACGAACGATGATGCCCAGCTGATGGATCAGTTCCGTCTCGACCTGAAGGAAGACGAAGTCTTTGTCTTTACTCCAAAAGGCGACATCTTCAAACTTCCGATGGGAGCAACAGTCCTCGATTTCGCCTATCACATCCATTCGAAGGTGGGCAACCAATGCGTGGGAGCTCGAATTGGCGGGAAGAACGTCACGATTCGCCAGAAATTACAGAGCGGAGACCAAGTCGAAATCCTGACCAGCAGCAACCAAACACCCAAACAGGACTGGCTCAGCATCGTCACAACCACTCGAGCAAGGGCAAAAGTGCGACAGAGCCTCAAAGAAATGGAAAGCCGACAAGCACTCTTGGCAAAAGAGGAGCTGGAACGCAAAATGAAGAACAAGAAGCTCGACTACGAGGAACCCGTCCTGATGCACACTATGACGAAGCTCGGCTACCGCATCGTCACAGACTTCTATGCTGCAATTGCAGACGGAAAACTCGACATAAATACCGTACTCGAGGCTTATGCTCAACAGTATCGTTTCGACCACGGAGAGGCCGAGAAACAGGCTCCAACACTTAGTGCCGACCAGTTCGTAATGCCAGAAGACGAGAAAGCTAAGCGGCAAACAGAGCAAGGAGATGTCCTCGTCATCGACCAAAACCTGAAAGGTCTCGATTTCCAAATGGCAAGATGCTGTCAACCTGTTTATGGCGACGCAGTCTTCGGCTTCGTTACAAGCGGAGGTGGCATCAAGATTCACAGAGAAGACTGTCCAAATGCCCCACAACTTCGCCAACGTTTCGGCTACAGAATTGTTCGTGCAAAATGGGCAGGAAAGCGCGGCAGCCAGTATCCCATCACCCTTCGCGTCATTGGAAACGACGACATCGGCATCATCAACAACATCACAAACATTATAAGTAAGGAAGAAAAGATCTTGTTGCGAAGCATCAGCATAAACAGTAACGATGGACTCTTCAACGGCTCACTTACCGTCATGCTCGACGATACAAGCCGCCTTCAGCAACTCATCAAGAAACTCAAAACAGTAAAAGGAGTGAAAAATGTATCAAGAAGTTAAAACACTTTGGGCCACACTTGCCCTCATAGCTTTGCCGATAATGGCAAACGCAACAGACGTCAAAAACCTTCGTCTTGTTGGTCCCTACCCCACGAATAAGCCTCTGATGACTGACAGCCTTGATTCGGAAGGCAATCGCATCGATTTGGATAACGTCCTGATTGATGCTTTTACGAAGACAGATATGTGGAAAGACAAACCATCCGTCGAAGAGGTTGTCCTTCCCCCAACAGATGAGCCTCAACTTTATATGGCAGGCTTCACCTTCCAAAACACAGGCTTCGCAAAGGGCAAAGTGGATGTGAAGTGCGAAAGCAAGCACAAACTCTTCATCGACGGCAATGAACAAGGTGGAAACTTCGAACTTGTTCCAGGCAGACACGATGTTTGCATCAAGTTGCTACGCAAAGGTGACAAACCCGATACACTTCGAGTTTCGATAGAGAGCGAACAGACTCTCGAAATCAATCCAGAAGGAAAGCGTTATTGGACGAATGCCGACATGATGCATGGCGAACGCATCAATGGCGTAGAACTCTCCAGCTCGGGCAAGTACGTCCGCATCCACAAGAACATTACCTACAAGGGTGGCGAGACAGGAAGCAAGGACATCTTCATCGACCTCTCGACGGGCAAGGAGTTCAGCCTCGACGGGTTCCAACGCTGGCTACCCAAAGGAGACCGCTATCTGCGAAGCTATCGAGAGACAGAAGGCACAAGGTGTTACGAGACGGTTGACCCCAAGACAGGCGAGAAGACTTACGTCGGCAAATACACAGGCAAGGGATATGCCTCCCTGACGGATGACCTGAAGCACTTCCTCATCACCATCGACGAGAAAGTGCCAGAAGAGAAGAACAAGGACGTGCACCAAATCCTCGAGCCTGACGACCGTCAACCTGGTTATCGAAACCGCCGCAACTACTCTCTCTACGACATCGAGACTGGAGTCACAACGCCCATCACTAAAGGTGCTCGCAATGTTTATGTCATTCCCAACAAGGACGCAAGCCGCTATCTTGTCTCTATCCGAACGGAGAAACTGACGGAACGTCCCTTCGAATTCACAGATCTGCTTCTGCTAGACCCAAAGACAGGAAAGGCCGACACCCTTGTACGTCACGATGGATTCATTGGTTCGTTCCAGTTCTCGCCCGACGAGAAATACATCTCCTTGACTGGAAGCCCAGAAGCTCTCAATGGTTTAGGGAACACCCTTCCAGAAGGTGTTATACCGAGCAGCTATGAATATGAGTTGTTTCTCATCAACCTCGAGACAAAGGAGGTGAGTTGCCTGACACGCGACTTCGACCCGTCGGTCACATCGTATCAATGGTCGGAACAGGACGGAATGATTTATGCCCTTTGCGAGAACCGCGACCTGAAGAGCCTCTATCGCATCAATCCAAAGGACGGAAGAGCCGAAATGCTTCCACTCTCCGAACCTTATATATATGGTAGTTTCAGTTTGGCTGAGGAGAAACCCTTGCTTGCTTATATTGGCGAAAGCAGTATGAGTACCGATCGTTGTTGGTTGCGCGACCTAAAAACAGGCAAAGAGAAAGTACTTTGTGACCTCAATCCTACACGACTCAAAGACATCCAACTAGGAAAATGCCAAGATTGGAACTTCAAAGCTGAGCGAGGCGACACAATTTACGGTTGTTACTACCTGCCGCCTTTCTTCGACGAAACAAAGCAATACCCGATGCTTGTCTATTACTATGGCGGTTGCTCTCCTGTAGGACGTCTGCTCGACAGCTATTACAACTTCCAAGAATGGGCTGCAATGGGTTATGTGGTTTATGTCATTCAACCCTCCGGTTGTAGCGGTTTTGGTCAAAAGTTCGCTTCGCGTCACGTTAATGCTTATGGCGATTACACGGCTGATGACATCGTTCAGGGTACCAAGCAATTCTGCAAGGAGCATCCTTTCGTAAAAGCCGACAAGATTGGTTGCATGGGAGCAAGTTACGGAGGCTTCATGACGATGTATCTGCAGACTGTTACCGACATCTTTGCCGCTGCAATGAGTCATGCTGGAATCAGCAATCCTGCCAGCTATTGGGGTTATGGTTATTGGGGATATTCCTACAGTACTACATCCGCGGCTCATTCCTATCCCTGGAATAACATGGAACTTTACAGCGGTCATGCTCCACTCTTCAATGCCGACAAAGTCCACACGCCAATCCTCTTCATGCATGGTGGAGCAGATACGAATGTGCCCATTAATGAGAGTATCCAGATGTTCACGGCACTCAAGTTGCTTGGTCGGGAGTGTGCCTTCATCACGGTCGAAGGCGAAAACCATCACATCCTGAACTACAACAAGCGCATTCGATGGCACGACAGCATCATGGCTTGGTTTGCACGCTGGCTGCAGGATGACCCGACCTGGTGGAACATGATGTATCCTGAAAAGAACCTGAAATAATGACGCTCGAAGAGAAGATAGGTTTCAACGAAATTCGTGCTTTACTGCATAGCTATTGTCTCAGTCCTTTAGGGCGTGAGAAGGTTGATGCTATGCAATTTCTTGCCGATCACGAAGCCATTACAACCCTTCATCTGCAACTTGCAGAGTTGAGCTATATTCTGCAAACTTCTACAGAGCAACCCGAGCAAGACTTTTTCGACCTAAGAGAGGAGATTCATCGCATTCGTATTGAAGGTACTTATCTAGAAGAACAGACGCTTGGGGAATTGCTTCGAACACTACGAACACTCCATGCTTGGGTGAATATTGTCAGGAAGCAAGACGAAGACCATCCTGGCATTCTCTATCCTGGACTCGAGAAACTTGCCGAAGGGGTCTTTACGTTCCATACAGTCACGAAGCGTCTCGAGCAGATTCTCGACAAGTTCGGTCGCATCAAAGATGAAGCGAGTCGGGAACTTTTGTCCATTCGTCACGAGTTGAAAAAAGCGGAAGGAAGTGTAAGCAGAACCCTGACGAACATTCTCAAATCGGCTCAAGCAGAGGGACTTGTGGAAAAAGATGTAACGCCGGCAATGAGAGACGGACGACTTGTGATTCCTGTTGTTCCTGCTCTGAAGCGTCGCATCAAAGGTATCATTCACGATGAGAGCGCAACGGGTAAGACTATCTTCATCGAGCCTGCCGAAGTGGTGGAAGCAAACAATCGTATCCGCGAACTTGAGGCCGAAGAGAAACGGGAACTGATTCGCATCCTTCGTGAGTTTACGGAGCAGTTACGACCTAACATCAAGGAACTCTTGCGAGGCTTCGATTTCCTTGCGGACATTGAGTTTCTCATCGCGAAACATCAGTTGACGAAAACTATCGGAGGTCTATCTCCAGAGATATATTCCACACCGCTCATCGACTGGTTCGAGGCTCGGCATCCGCTTCTTGAAGCTAAACTCCGCAAACAAGACCTAAAGATTGTGCCACTTACCATTGCCCTGAACAAACGGCAACGCATCCTCATCATTAGCGGCCCGAATGCTGGCGGCAAGAGTGTCTGCCTGAAGACCGTCGGCTTGCTGCAATATATGCTTCAATGCGGACTGCCCGTCCCGATGGCAGATGGCTCGAGGGCAGGCATCTTCAACCAAATCTTCATCGACATCGGTGACGAACAAAGCATTGAAGACGACCTGAGCACGTACAGTAGCCACCTCCTCAACATGAAGCGAATGATGGCCGGCTGTACGCCTTCTTCCTTATTATTAATAGACGAGTTTGGAGGTGGTACAGAACCCACCATCGGTGGAGCAATTGCAGAAGCCGTCTTAAAGCGCTTTGTCGAGAAAGGGGCCTTTGGAGTCATCACGACGCACTATCAGAACCTCAAGCACTTTGCAGAGGATACGCAAGGTGTAGTAAATGGTGCAATGCTCTATGACAGGCAGAAGATGGCAGCGCTCTTCCAACTGCAGATAGGCAATCCTGGCAGCAGCTTTGCGGTAGAGATTGCCCGAAAGATAGGTATCCCAGAGGATGTTATTGCCGACGCGACAGAACTTGTGGGCCGCGAATATGTCAACGCAGACAAGTATCTGCTCGACATTACTCGCGACAAACGTTATTGGGAGGGGAAACGACAGACTATTCATTCCCAAGAGAAACAGATGGTACAGACCATCGAACATTACGAAAAGGAGATAGAGGAACTTAGAAGCAAGCGCAAAGAAATCATTCGCGAAGCAAAGGCGGACGCAGACAAAATTATTGCTGCAGCTAATGCTCAGATAGAGAACACTATACGAGAAATAAAAGAAGCACAGGCAGACAAGGAGCGGACGCGTTCTGCACGTCAACAGTTGCAAACCTTCCGCGAAGAAGTGGAGCAAATGAGTCAGGAGGAACTCGATGCCTATGTGGAAAAGAAACGCAAGCAAATAGAAGAACGCAGAAAACGGCATCAAGAGAGACAGGCGGCAAAGAAAGCAGAAAAAGAGAAGGAATCTAATAAAAAGCAATCCATAACATCTAATCCTCTAACTCCCAACCCATTATCCGTTGGCGATAGTGTTCGCATCAAAGGACAGACCTCCATCGGCAACATTACTGCCATCGAGGGTAAGCAAGCCTCAGTTACCTTTGGAGTAATGAAAACGCTGGTTGATCTTAAACGTTTGGAACATGCAGAAGAAACTCCGAAACAGGAAGCAACTCAAACTGTGATTGTAAGCCGCCAAACACAAGACAGTATTCGCCAGAAACATCTCGACTTCCGGCAAGAGATTGACGTGAGAGGGATGCGGGCTGATGAAGCCCTGCAAGCCGTCACCTATTTCATCGATGATGCCCTGTTAGTCAATGCTTCCCGAGTCCGCATCCTTCATGGTACAGGCACAGGAGCATTGCGGCAAGTCATTCGACAATATCTACACACCATCTCTGGCATTGCTTCCTTCCACGACGAACATGTTCAGTTTGGTGGAGCGGGCATCACGGTAGTAGAATTCAAATAGAAGCAGCTTATTTACATACCATGAGAAAATTATTGGTTTTTATGGCAGTCCTGTCAGTTATGAGCGCACAAGCAAGACAATGGACTACTGACGAAATTAAGGACATTATCCGTAAGGTAAACACCTACTGGCAGAGAAACAATCCTGCCGAAGTTCGCGCCTTTTGGGACAATGCGGCTTACCATACTGGCAATATAGAAGTGTATAAGCTACTGAAAGACCAGCAATTGTTAGACTATAGTGTCCGTTGGGCTGAGCATAACCAATGGAAGGGTGCCACAGAGTCAGATTCGAAGAAATGGAAATACCGACAATATGGAGAAGGACAAGATTACGTACTCTTTGGCGATTGGCAAATATGTTTCCAGACATATATCGACCTCTATAATCTGGATGAGACAGACACAAAATCTGAGCAGAAAGTGGCACGAGCTAAAGAAGTGATGGGCTATGAAGCCTATTCGGAAGCTAACGACTATTGGTGGTGGGCCGATGCACTATATATGGTAATGCCCGTTATGACGAAGATGTACCTGCTTACGGGTGACACAAAGTATTTGGACAAGCTCTATGAGAACATATGCTATAGTGACAGTATCATGCTCGACAGCGAAACAGGTCTTTATTTCCGCGACGGAAAGTATGTATATCCCAAGCACACCACTGCCAATGGCAAGAAGGATTTCTGGGCGCGTGGTGACGGATGGGTGCTTGCCGGTTTGGCCAAAGTGTTGCAGGACTTGCCTAAGGACTATCGCCACCAGCCATTCTTTGCTGAGAAGTTCGTTAATCTGGCTCAAGCTGTCAGGAAGTTACAGCAACCTCAGGGACACTGGACACGTTCGATGATGGACCCTGAACAAGCTCCAGGCTATGAAACTTCTGGCACAGCATTCTTCTGCTACGGACTGCTTTGGGGTATCAACAACGGTTATCTGCCAAGGAAGATGTTCGCTCCCACCATAGAAAAAGCATGGCATTACCTTTCCAACACCGCTCTGCAAACGGACGGGAAGTTAGGATACGTACAACCTATCGGCGAACGAGCTATCCCAGGACAGACTGTCGACGCAAACAGTCAGGCTAACTTCGGTGTGGGGGCATTTCTGCTGGCCGCATGCGAATACTGCAGATACTTACAGACAGAGAGACTCACCCTGACCTTTCAAAACGAAAGCGACCGACAACGACAAGAGGTAGCAGAAGTTGACATGCATGCTATTTGCAATCAGTTGGGCATCAGTCCCGAAGAACCATTGGTGATAGAAAACATGGCCGGACAGGAGGTAGGCTACCAGAAAACCTACGATGGGAAACTGCTGCTCTTCGTGTCAGTTCATCCTCACGGAAAGGCCTCATTTATCGTCAGCAAAGGCAAACCTTCAGAGCCAAAGACATATGTCAAAGGTAAAGTCTACCCTATCCGCAAGGATGACCTAGCGTGGGAGAACGACCGTTCAGCCTATCGCATCTATGGTCCAGCACTGCAGAAGACTGGCGAACGCTCGTTTGGTATCGATGTTTGGGTTAAAAACACTCCTGAACTGGTCGTAGAAGAGCGCTACGTGAAAGACCATGATGGGAATATGATGGAAGACTCTTTGCGGAAAGCAGGGCAAAAGGTAGCTTTAGCCGATATAGACAGGAGTACTTCATTCCATTTGGATCATGGCAACGGAATGGATGCCTACGGGGTAGGTCCCTCGCTGGGCTGTGGAGCACCTGCATTGATGAACGACGAAAAGCTCGTGTTCCCCTACTGCTATAAGACTTGCCAGATACACGACAACGGCCCCCTGAGATTCACGGCAGAACTGACATACGGCACTACCGCCGACGGTATCACCGAGCATCGGCTGATTAGTCTGGACAGAGGTTCGCACTTCAACCGTATGACAGTTTGGTACGACGGCATTGAGAAGCCAACATCTTTAGCCACTGGAGTTGTCCTGCATGGCGACGATGGTTATACTTTGGGCAAGAA
>JAGCXU010000078.1 GCA_017961145.1 Bacteroidaceae bacterium
CTTACTCTTGTCCCAATAGTAGTCAAGTCCTATTTCTCCGATGGCAATGTAGGGATGGTCTGGAACTGCAAGAAGCTCTTCCATGTCAGTCAGGACTTGTTTGTAGTCATCCTCAATGTCAGTCGGATGCAAACCCATCATGGGGAAGCAATAGTCTGGGTATTGATGGCAAAGGCCAAGCATCTGGTCTATGCTCTCTGCGTTGATGTTGGGCAACAGAATGCGTTCGACACCAGCTTGCTTAGCCCTCATGATGATGTCTTCGCGATCGGCATCGAAGACAGGCTCGTAGATATGGCTATGAGTGTCTATCATTTCTGACGGCCCATCAGTTCAAGTGCAATGCCATGCAGCATCTTCTTGCGCTCCTCAGGAAGATTGACTTGGGCAAGATACTCCTCAGCCTTTACATAGTAGGCATTCATGCGTTCCTTTGCCAAACGGTCTACACCAATCTTCGTGTAGAGAGCGGTGACAGCCTTTATCTTCTCGTCAGGGTTGCAGTCCTTGCTGTCAATCCATCGTTGCAGTTCTGCGCGGTCTTCTTCAGAAGCGTGAAGCAGGGCGTTGATGAGCATGAAGGTCTTCTTGTTGCAGAGGATATCACCACCTATCTTTTTCCCGAAGACTGCAGGATCGCCGTATACGTCGAGGTAGTCGTCTTGAAGTTGGAAGGCCAGACCGAGACATTCGCCGAAGTGATAGAGTGCCTGTGTGTCTTCCTCTGGAGCGTCGGCAAGTGTGGCACCAATCTGCAGGGCACAAGCCAGCAGGACAGAGGTCTTGAGTCGAATCATCTCGATGTACTCGGCTTCTGTGACGTCGTTTCTTGTCTCGAAGTCAACGTCGTACTGTTGTCCCTCGTCTATCTCGATGGCGGTCTTGGTGAAGATGCGCATCACGGCTGGCATCTTCTTGTCGTCGCACATCATCATGTATTTGAAGGCGAGGACGAGCATGTTGTCTCCGCTGAGGATGGCTGTATTGTCATCCCACTTGAGGTGCACACAAGTTTTACCTCTACGCACCTCTGCCTTGTCCATGAGGTCGTCGTGCAGGAGCGTGAAGTTGTGGAAGACTTCAAGTCCCAATGCGGACATCAGGGAGGGTTTCACGTCATCACGGTAGAGGTTGTAAGCCATAAGCATGAGTACGGGACGGATGCGTTTGCCGCCAAGGGAAAGAACGTAGCGGATGGGTGCGTAGAGCTTTTGCGGCTCATGCTCGAGCGGCAGGGCTGCGATGGCTTCTTCCACCATCTTCAGGAGTTGTATGCTGCTATACATTATATATTATTATAAGGAAAGGCTGTTCGCCAGAAAAGCGAACAGCCTTCCAGCTGTGTGTTATGTAGTGTTGTTAGTTCAGTCGGAACATGACGGGCAGATTGAAGCGTGAACGCACGGTCTTGTTACCCTGACGTGCGGGCTTCCACTTTGGCATCATCTTCACGACGCGCTCTGCTTCTTTGCTCAGGTTGGGGTCGGGAGAGCGGAGGGTCTTGACGTCGACGATGGAACCGTCCTTATTGACCACGAATGCCACCATGACGCGACCTTGCACACCTTGTTCTTGACAGATGCTGGGGTATTTGATGTGTTCGCTCAGCCACTTGAAACATTCTGCATCGCCACCTGGGAACTGTGCGTTCTCCTCTACCATCTCGTAGATACGGTCGTCATCATCAACTTCGACAACAGGTCCGACGGGGCCAGTTACGACAGCTGCACTGGGAGCGCCAGTACCTACTACTGCTGTAATGGCTTGGTTCATTTCCTCTGAGGTTTCTACTTCTTCCTCGGGGAGTTCGGTGTCGTCTTCAACCTCGTTGATGAACTCCATTACGGTGGGAGCTGCTGCTGGAGGAGGAGACATTACTTCTTGTTGCTGTGTGATGGGAATCATGTCCTCTTCCATTCTGAAATCATAAATTTTCTCTTCTTCTACAACCTTCACTTCGCGTTGGGTGTACTCGAAGGCGACGAACATTGCAGCGAGTGCCAAAACATAACCAATCAGCATATTGGTCGATTTCTGACTCCTCAACTCGTCGTTTACTGTCTTATTAGCTTCCATATCGTATTTTGTTGAATTTATTGTCAAATGATATAATTCGTGCCACAAATTTACATCATTTTTTCATACAACGTGCAGGAAAGTGCTTTTTTTTTTCATTTGAATGTAATTTTGTGCCTATGATGTCCGTTATTGATATAAAAAGCCGTAACTTTGAACCCGATTTATGAACATTAAGACAAAGATACAACGTTTCTTGCTCCTTTTTGCAGGTTTTGGCATATGTTTCACGACTGCGGCTCAGGAGAGTGGCAGTGTGTTCAATTTCCTGAACCTGCCCGTTTCGTCCCATTCGACGGCTTTGGGTGGCAAGAACATTTCTCTCATAGAAGACGACATTTCTCTGGCCATTCAGAATCCTGCTTTGTTGACTGGTGTGAGTGATAAGACTGTCGGCTTCTCCTTCATGACCTACATGCAAGGTTGTAATACCGGTGCTGCTGCTTATTCCCAGCAAGTGGGCAGGTACGGCAACTGGGGCGTGAATGTGCAGTTCGTGGGTTATGGTTCGACAAAGGAGACTTTGTTGACTGGCGAGGAAATCGGTTCGTTCAAGCCTCTCGACCTTTGCATTGCCGGCCAATACAGTCATCTTCTGAGTGACCGATGGGCTGGTGGTGTGACTGCGAAGTTCATCTACTCGCACTACGGAGCTTATACTTCATGCGCTTTGGCAGCCGACCTCGGACTTAATTATTATAATGAGGAGACGGATTTCTCGTACTCTATCGCGGCTCGCAATCTTGGCGGACAGGTTAAGAGTTTCGGTAATCAGCACGACCCTTTGCCTGCCGACCTTGAGATGGGTTTCACGAAATCGCTTGGCCATGCTCCTATCCGCATTTCCCTTACGATGGTTGATATGACGCGATGGTCGAGGAGCGACTACTTTACTACTGGCAAGAAGCTTAAGGGCGGCAGTCTCTTCATCAATCACTTTGTGCTTGGTGCAGAGTGGCTCATCAACAGTAAGTTCTATGTGGGCATGGGTTATAACTTCCGTCGCGGCTACGAGATGACTGCAGCTGGTTCCTCTCATGCTGCGGGCCTTTCCTTCGGTGGTGGTGCCAACCTGAAACGCCTGAAGCTCGGCATTGCCTATGCTAAATATCATGTTAGTGCACCAACTCTCGCCTTTACTTTAGCTTATAATTTCCAAAAAGAACAATGAAACAAATAACGATAGCAATTGACGGTCATTCCTCTTGTGGCAAGAGCACAATGGCGAAAGACCTGGCCAAGGAGATAGGTTATATATATATAGATACGGGTGCGATGTATCGGGCAGTCACCCTCTTTGCCTTGCAGAACGGTCTGATTACTGAGGCAGGCATCGATGAAGAGGGCTTGCGTCAGCGAATGGCCGACATCATGATAACCTTCCAGCTGAACGAGGAAACAGGTCGGCCTGACACTTATCTCAATGGCGTTTGTGTGGAGAAAGATATTCGCACGATGGAAGTCTCGAAGTATGTCAGCCCTATTGCCACCTTGGGTTTTGTCCGCGAAGCGATGGTCGACCTCCAACGCTTGATGGGCGAGGCAAAGGGAGTTGTCATGGATGGTCGAGATATAGGGACAGTCGTTTTCCCAGATGCAGAGCTCAAGGTCTTTGTCACTGCCAGCGTGGATGTGCGTGCCCAGCGTCGTTTTGATGAACTGACAGCAAAGGGAGAGAAGTGCGACTACGACGAGATTCGAGCCAATGTGGTAGAACGCGACCGTATAGATTCCACCCGTGCCATCAGTCCGCTTCGTCAGGCAGAAGATGCGATTGTCCTCGACAATAGCAATATGACGATTCCCGAACAGAACGCCTGGCTTATTGAACAGTACAGAAGGGCAGCTGCGGAATAGTCAAACGGGATAAGTGGAAACGTGGCACGTGATGATTGCCATCGTGGCACTATATGTTTGCAATCATGGCACGTTAAGTTTGCATTTTAACCACGTTAAGTTTTTGCACTCATGAAGATAGAAATCGACCAAGGTTCAGGCTTCTGTTTTGGTGTGACGCGAGCTATCGGCAAAGCGGAAGAGGAGCTTGCGAAGGAGGAACTGCTCTATTGCTTGGGCGACATTGTTCACAACGGCAAGGAGTGCAATCGCTTGCAGCAAATGGGATTGGTGACAATCAACCACGACCAGATGCAGGACATCCATGATGCCAAAGTGCTCCTTCGTGCTCATGGCGAACCGCCTTCGACTTATGCACTTGCTCGCGAGCATTCCATCAACCTGATTGATGCGACTTGTCCCGTTGTGTTGCATCTTCAGGAACGCATCAAGAAGGAGTATGATGCCGATCCCGACCACAGGAAGCAGATTGTCATCTTCGGCAAGAACGGCCATGCAGAAGTGCTCGGCCTTGTCGGTCAGACGGAAGAAACTGCCATCATCATCGAGTCGGCTGAAGAAGTCAAGAAGTTAGACTTCAGTCGCGACATCTGTCTTTATTCCCAGACGACGATGCCGCTCGACGAGTTCCGCAAGATAGTCGATTATGTCCAGCAACACATCAGCCCTGAAGCCACCTTCACCTACTATGACACGATTTGCCGACAAGTGGCCAACCGCATGCCAAACATCCGCAATTTCGCCCTCAGGCACGATACCGTGCTTTTCGTATGTGGCAAGAAGAGCAGTAATGGGCGTGTTCTCTTCAACGAGTGTCGAGAGGCAAATCCCCGTTCCTACATGATAGATACAGCCGGCGAGATTGATGTCTGCTGGCTGCAAGGTTGTGAGTCGATAGGTATCTGCGGAGCTACGAGTACTCCCAAATGGCTAATGGAGGAGTGCAAAGTAAGAATCGAGGAGTTGCTTGGCAGCCACGAATGATGTCCTTTCACCGTTGAGGACTCCTTGCTCTGCGGCATGAAGCATGTCGGCAATAGTGGGATTGTGATAGAAATTGCCCATCAGTTGCTCGTTTATGCTTTCATACATCCAGTACTTTGCCTGTTCCGCACGGCGATAATCGAAGTAGCCGCTCTTCTTCACAAAGTCGAAATAGCTGTAAATCATATCCCAGACCTCCTTGATTCCATAGCCGTAGAAGCCGCTGTAAGTGAGGACTTGAGGAGCCCAACCGCTTTCGGGCAGAGGGAAGAGCTGGAGTGCATTCCGGAAATGAGTGGCTGCGAGCTGACACTTGTCCACATTGTTTCCGTCGCATTTGTTGATGATGATGCCGTCGGCCATCTCCATGATGCCTCGCTTGATGCCTTGAAGCTCGTCGCCTGTGCCTGCAAGTTGGATGAGCAGGAAGAAGTCAACCATCGAGTGGCAGGCCGTCTCGCTTTGTCCCACGCCTACTGTCTCCACGAAAATCTTGTCGAAGCCTGCTGCTTCGCAAAGGATGATGGTCTCTCGCGTCTTGCGAGCCACACCGCCAAGACTGCCTGCTGAGGGACTGGGGCGAATGAAGGAATCAGGGTGGACGCTGAGCTTCTCCATTCGTGTCTTGTCGCCCAGGATGCTGCCTTTCGTCCGTTCGCTCGAAGGGTCGATTGCGAGGACTGCCAGCCGCCCGCCATATTGCTTGAGGACATGAATACCGAACTCGTCGATGCTTGTGCTCTTGCCTGCTCCAGGAACGCCGCTGATGCCTATGCGAACACTGTTGCCGGAGTGGGGCAGACACTTCTCGATGACTTCCTGCGCCACGACCTGGTGCTCGGGAATGGTGCTCTCGACGAGTGTGACGGCTTGTCCGAGGATGGTGATGTTGCCCTTCAGGATACCTTCCACATAGTCGTTTGCCGAGAGATGGCGGCGTACGAAGCGGCTCCGGTTGAGGTGGGGATTGACAGATGTGACGGGACCTACTCCGCTATTCACGGTCAGGCCTGCATATTCAGGATTGTTTTCAGGGTGCTCCATTTTTAGTTCATAGTTATGAGTCCATAGTTCATAGTCTTCAATCCTGCGTTACATCCACATTGATGTATTGCTTTGCCTGCCGAGGTGCGTCTGTGATGAGCATGACGCGCATGCGCCCTTTGCTCTTGCCCATATAGTGCGAGCTGACGCTTATCTTCAGCTTCGTGCTTTTTCCTGGGCGGATGGTGCTTTTGTCTATGCTGACACTGATGGCGCGGTTGAAGACCTGCACCTGCTGGATGTGGAGGTCGTTTTCACCAGAGTTGGTGAGCATGATGGTTCGTGTGATTGACTTCTTGCCGTTGAAGGCTCCCATATCGACGGACGACTCGCTGATGCTGAGTTCTGGCGCTTTGGCGAGTGCCTCGTCGCTCATGTCGGCAAAGCTTGGCAGGAGGATGGCAGAGACGAGTATCTCGTTCGCATCGCCAATCTTGTCGCCCATGTAGCGGCTGAGGTAGATGCTTGTCTGGTTGAGTCCCAGCGTGCTGAGTTTCTCGCTGTCCAGGGTGAGGCGGATGATGCCTGCCTTGCCTGCTGGTATGTCTTCTGGCAGGTATTTTGCCGAAAGGTAAGGAGGCAGGTGCATGAGTTCTGGGCGGAAGGCCGTGCGGTCGGAGTTGAGGATGCGCAGTTCTGCAGTAGGCTGGTCGCCCATGTTGACGTCTTCAAACTCTACGGTGTTTGTCACGAGCCTGACATTGCCCAGGTCGATGGGGAACTCGTCGCTGTAGTCGTGCACTTCGGTCACCACAGTGCCCTGAATGGCGATGTATTGAGGCTCGTCCGAGGCATCGGTCATCACCTCCACTTCCTTATAGAAAGAGCCGAGCAGCTTGGCATCGAAGGTGACTGCTATCTCTCCGCGAGAGCCTGCGGCAATGGGGCTTTTGGGGTAGGAGATGTCCATGCAGCCGCACGAAGCCTTCACCTCCTTGATGCTGAGGGGTTTGTCGCCTTTGTTCGTGAAGCCGAGCGTGAACTGCCGGGGCACTTGGAACTCCACTTCGCCCACCTTCTTGATGTCTGTATCTGGCACAAAGCGGGGCTGAGCCAGAAGGGGGACAAATGACAACAGACAACCGACAACTGACAGTAATCTATATCTCATAGTTTTCATTTTTCCGTGCAAAGATACAAAAAAAAGTCCATAATCCATAGCTTGCGCTTCATAATTAAGAATAATTTAGTATCTTTGCAGCAACTATGAACTGTGAATTATGAAATATGAACTGATGGGAAAGCCTTTTCTGTTCCTCTTTGCAGTCGTTCTCATCACCCTGCTGAGCACCTGCTCGTTCCTCTATCCGCTCAATCCGTGGGACGACGCGAATGTCTATATGACCATAGGCAACGCCATGCTGGGAGGCAGGGAACTCTATGTGGACATCTTCGACCACAAGGGCCCTGTGCTCTTCTTCTTCCACGAATGGGCGGCCATACTTTCGAGGGGCAGTTTCGTGGGAATCTACATCGTGGAGGTGGTGTGCTGCTACTTCTATCTGCTCTATTCCCTGCGCACGATGAGGCTCTTCGCCCCTTCGGCCGTGGCGATTCCCCTGATGTGCCTGCTGGGCGTGCTGACCTATTCGTCCGACTTCTTCTCGTATGGCGACAGTGTGGAGGAGTTCGCCCTGCCCATCTTCGCGCACAGTCTCTATCTGATGCTTCGCTTCGTCAGGGACAGAGAGATGCCTTCGCGCCTGAACGCGTTCGTGATGGGCATAGGTGTCGCGCTGCTCTTTTGGATGAAGTTCAACCTCCTGTTCTTCTATGTCGGGGGCTTCCTTGTGGTGGCGTGTCTTGCCTGGAAACGCAGTCAGATGCGGGAGCTCTGGATGGTCGCCCTTTGGGCATTCCTCGGCTTCCTGGCGGTTACGGCTGGTGTGCTGATCTACTTCGCCGTTCACGGCACCCTCGGTGCGCTTTGGTATGCTTATTTCGAGGTCAACATCTTCCACTATCACGGAGTGGGGACCAACGGCGAGCCTCCCTTCTGGTGGTTCAAGCTCGTCAAGCTCGGCATCTGGGCCGTGCTGATGATTCCCGTCTTCTTCCTGCGAGTCAGCAAGGAGGTGAAGTGGCTCGTCTTCGGCACTTACGGCGTACTGGTGCTCTCGTATGCCACCCTGACCGTTCAGTTCTACTATTTCCTCACCCTCTTCCCCTTCTTCGCCCTGCTCGCCTCGTGCTTTCCGCAGAGGCTATCCAAGTGGGCTTGTGTGGTGATGAGCATAGTGGGACTCCTGGCGATAGCGACCAACTGGAATGTCGTGACCTTGGTGAACGGCACCTTCCCCACCAGCGTGCTCGAGATGGCAGACATCATCAATCAGAACGAGACGGAGGACAGCGAGGTCCTGACCTTCAGCTCCTACGACACGGGCATCTACCAGCACACACGCCATCTGCCGCCCAATCGCAACTACTTCCTCTCCAGCATCCTCGACCCCGAGATAAAGGCAGAGCAGGCCGAGTGGGTCGCTTCCGGCAAGGTCAAGTATCTGGTGCGCGAGATAGGTGCCATCAACACCTGCCACGAGTACTACGACGCACCCATCCCCGCCAACTACCGGCTCATCTACGACAACGAGGAGCTCTTCCGCTACCGTTTCATCTGGCAGCCCCTCAGCTACCTCTGGAACCTCACCTGGCCGCGTCCCCTGCTCCGCCACATCATGGAGCCCGTCACGGCCAACCAGCAGATGCAGATTTACGAGAGGCAATAACAGAGAAAGAGCGTTACCATCTGGTAGCGCTCTTCTGTTCGTCCGGATTTCAAATCCGTCTGAACGCCAGAACAATTCTTAATTCTTAATCATCGCGTGTGACGATGGCAAACGTATAGTGTGACGATGGCCGACATCACGTGTGACGATTGAAATGAACGCGCCTTAAACAGCGCGCCTGAGTGCTAAAGCCCCTGTGTGTCACCGCGGCATATTGGGTTATTGGATATTGGTTTTGTTTTTTTTAGCGGCGGACATGAAGGAGATAGAAAAGATAGTATAATTATAATATAAGTAATTATATATTAATATATTATATAAAATATTATACATATTTTAACACACTTCCCTCTCCCCCTTGAGGAAAAAGTGAATTCAATATCCAATATTCCAATATAACTTTTTCCTCATGCTTTTGGTGGGTCGGGGGAATTGCTATCTTTATATGCGAAAACGGAGGGTTCTGCTCGTGGTGAGCAGGGCCCTCCGTTGTTCTGTTCTGGTAAGAAAACGATTCACTCCTCTTTCTTGCGGGAGTACTTTACCACGGTGCGGATGACGAGGTAGTTGGTGACGGCCGAGATGACAGCCATGGGGATGTAGGCGATGGAGTCTTTCAAGCCCAGCACTTCGACGAAGAGCAGCATCAGTCCCATCCTCACGACAAAGAGGTTGAACATATGGGCCCCTATGATGCCGACAAAGTTGAAGGCTGCGGGCTTCGTCTGGAAGGTCCAATAGACGGTCAGCAGGTAGTTGACACAGAGCGAGATGAGATAGCCGGAGATGAGAGCCACCTGGTAGGGTGCGAAGAGGCGCACCACGTAGAAGACGGCCGCGTCGATGATGGCGCAGGTGCCGCCTACAATGCAGAAACGGATGAATTGACGCGTTTCCTTGTGGCCGAGCAGTTCCTTTATCTTCTCGATCATCTACTCTGTTGTCTGTAGTCAGTTGTCTGTTGTCCTTCTCCTGTATTTCTTGAACCTCAGCTTGAGCACGCCGAAGAATGCTTCGCTGAAGATGCCACCGGACATCTTGCTCGTCCCCAGCTCGCGGTTGACGAAGACGACGGGCACTTCCTTTATCTTAAAGCCGAGACGCAGAGCGGTGTATTTCATCTCTATCTGGAAAGCGTAACCCTTGAAGCGGATGTTGTCCAGGTCGATGGTCTCCAGCACTTTCCTGGTCCAGCAGACGAAACCGGCTGTGGTGTCGCGCAGCTTGATGCCGAGCACCGTACGGACATAGGCCGATGCGTAGTACGACATGAGGACGCGACCGATGGGCCAGTTGACGACATTCACGCCCGAGACATACCGGCTGCCTACGGAAACATCATAGCCCTCGTCGTGACAGGCGGCATAGAGCCGGGGCAGGTCGTTGGGTGAGTGGCTGAAGTCGGCATCCATCTCGATGACATAGTCGTAGCCGTGCTCCAGAGCCCATTTGAAGCCGCAGATGTAGGCTGTACCCAGTCCCAGCTTCCCCTGTCGCTCTACGAGGTAGGCACGGTCTGCAAACTCGTCCTGCATGAGGCCCTTCACGATGTCGGCTGTTCCGTCCGGACTTCCGTCGTCGATGATGAGGATGTCGAACGCCTTCTGGAGTGAAGTGACGGCCCTGATGATGGCCTCGATGTTCTCCTTCTCGTTGTAGGTAGGGATGATGACGATGGTGTCGTTTTTCATGTCTTGTGTGTTTATGATGGTCTTTTCTTATTTGTTCAATGCAACCCTCTCTGCATCGAGCGTTTCGCCCATGAAGACGGCTGCTTTCGAGCGGAATGCATCGGCCTGTTCGGTGGTGAGGAAATGTGCTGAACCTCCCTTCGTGAGCCGCTCTTCCATCTCAGGGTGGCGAGCGAGATAGTTCCGCAGGCTTTCTGCCACATAGTTGCCCTGCTCAATGACTCTCACGCCCTGGGGCATGAACTGCCGGATCTTGCCGAGCAGCAGGGGATAGTGCGTGCAGCCGAGAATGACACTGTCGATGAGAGGGTCGCGATGAAGCAGATTCTCGATACGCTTGCGTACGAAATAATCCGCTCCAGGACTGTCGTATTCCTCGTTCTCCACGAGTGGCACCCACATCGGGCAGGCTTCGCCCGTCACCTTGATGTCGGGACTTATCTTCGCAATCTCCAGCTCGTAGGTTCGGCTGCGAATGGTGCCCTCCGTCGCCATGATGCCCACATGCCGAGTCTTCGATATCTCGCCCACAACCTCCACAGTCGGTCGTATCACACCAAGAACCCTTCGCTGGGGGTCTATCTTGGGGAGGTCGTTCTGCTGAATGCTCCGCAAAGCCTTTGCAGAGGCAGTGTTGCAAGCCAGAATCACCAGATGGCAACCTCGCTCGAACAGATAACGGACCGCCTGCAGCGTAAACTCATAGACAACATCGAACGAGCGAGTGCCATAAGGAGCGCGAGCATTATCTCCGAGATAGAGATAGTCGTACTGCGGGAGAGTCTTGCGAATCTCGCGCAAGACAGTCAGTCCGCCGTAGCCTGAATCGAAGACTCCAATAGGGCCGCCCTGCATACCTAAGGATTTGTCCCTTCCTGAACAGCTGCTGGAGCAGCTTGTGAGGGTTCTTCCGCTACTGGCAAGCCGAGCTTCTTGCGAACGATGTTCGTCACATCCACACCCACTACGGGATTGATGTACGGACAGTTGTTGCCATCCGTGTTGAGGATGAAGCCGTAGCCCAGTTCCACACCCACCTCGAGCAAAGCACGATTCAGGCGTTTCTGAGCCTCCTGCATCAAATCCTTCTCTGCCTGAGCAATCAGTTCCTGCGACTTCATGCGGAAAGCCACGCCGTTGTCCATCAATGCCTGCAGCTCAGCTTGTCGCTTCTGCATGATGGCCTGCGGAAAGTCTTTCTGTCCCTGCAGGAAATCCACGAACTTCTGCTGGAACTCCTCTTCCCCCTTCTGTGCCTCTGCCTCGTACTTGGCCTTCAAGGCTGCCAGGTCTTGCGTCGCTTGAGCGTACTCTGGCAACTCCTTAAGAACTTGCTCGTAGCTGACATAGCCGAACTGAATCTGTGCCGAAGCGGCAATGCAAAGCAGCAGCAAGGGGAGAATGAATGATAACCTTTTCATAGGTTTTTCACCTTTTAACGTTTAAATTTTTTATTGTATGCCCAGTTCTTTCTTTACCTGAGCGCTAATGTCCGTGCTCAGCGTTGTGCTTACGAAGGGAATGACACCTGCACTGGTGTCCACCACGTAGACATAGCCGCCATCCTCGCCAATCTTCTTGACAACGGCAAGCACCTTCTCGCTGATTTCGTTCATCTTCTCGGCCTGAGCCTTCTGCAGAGCAGCCTGGTTGTCCTGATAGGATTGCTGAAGACGGGTGTAGAGGTCGTTCAGCTCCTGTTCGCGGCGCTGACGCACATTGTCGAGCAGGTTGGCCTGTTCCTTCTGGTACTCTTCGCTCTTCTTCTGCAGTTCGTCCTGCATGAGTTTCATGTCGTCCTCATATTGCTTCTGCATGGCCTGCATCTCTTCCATAGCAGTGGTGTATTCCTTCATGTTGGGAATGATGTCAGCCGAGTTGAAGTGTGCGAACTTCTGAGCGCAAAGGCTCATGGGAGCCATCATAAGGATGGCAATCAGAATCTTTTTCATAATGTTTCTTATTATCTTAATTTCTTAATTTCTTAATTTCTTAATCTCTTATTTTCTTATTTTCTTATTTCACTTTAGTTGTATCCGAGTTTGGTGAGCACTTCGTTCGAAATGTCAATCTTCGGGCTTGCGAAGATGATGCCGGCATCGCTTGCACGATCCAGAATAAGGCCGTAACCCTTCTGGTCGCAAATGTCTTTGACGGCATTGTAAATCTCCTCTTGAATGGGAGCCATCAAGCTTTCGCGCTTCTTGTAGAGCTCACCTTCAGGGCCGAAGTACTTCTTCTTCAGCTCAGCAGCTTCCTTCTCCTTTGCAACGATGGCGTCTTCGCGCTTCGTCTTCTGCTCTTCGCTTAGAAAGACAGCTTCCGACTGATAGTTCTTGTATAAAGTCTGAGCCTCGGTTGTCAGAACCTCGACCTCAGCCTGCCACTTCTTGCTAACCTGATTGAGTTGCTCGTTAGCTCGCTCGAAGGCAGGAATGTTCTTCAGGATGTAATCCATATCGACTAAAGCAAACTTCTGTGCCCAAACTGATGAACTGCCAAGCAGCATCAGCATTGCAATCAAAATCTTTTTCATAATCGTTCTTATTTTCTCGTTACTTAGTTGTCTTTATATATAATAATGTACATGTGTTCAGTTAGAATTCTTGTCCGAGAATGAAGTGGAAGTGGCTTCCAGCGTATGTCTTGCTGCCGAAGACTTTGTCGAAGCCGTAAGCCCAGTCAATGCCAAGCAAACCAACCATAGGCAGGAAGATACGGGCACCAATGCCGACAGAACGTTTCATGTCGAGAGGATTGAACTTCTTGATGTCGCTCCAGGCATTGCCTCCCTCTGCAAATACCAGACCGTAGAGGTTAGTGCTGGGACTCAGGATGAAGGGATAGCGCAGTTCCACAGAGAAGCGGTCGTAAGCATAACCCGATTCACCTCTTGGCGTGAGCGAACCATTGTCGTAACCACGCATGCCGATAGTCTCTGTGGCATAAGTCGTACTGTATCCGCTTGTTCCATCACCACCAACATAGTATGTCTCGAACGGCGAGCGCTTGTCCTTATTGTAATGCCCTAAGATGCCAAACTCTACACGCGTCATCAGCACAAAGCACTTGTCATGTCCGCTCAAAGCGGTGAAGGTGCGGCTCTTGAATTTCCACTTGTGGTACTCAATCCAGCGATACTTCTCTTGCATCTCCTTGCTGTAAGTCGCACTGTTGGGATTCGTGGCAAGGTTTGCATAGTCCTTCTTGATGAAGGCACTGTAAGGCGGAGTTATCGTGGCGCTCATGATGAACTCGGAGCCTTTTCTCGGATAGATGGGATTGTCTGTGCTGTTGCGGCTCAAAGTCAGGCCAAGGTTGATGTTGTTGCAGTTACCGTTGGACATGAGGAAGTATTGCCAGTTCTTCAGCATATATCGAGTATAGCTCAACTCCAAAGAGAGATTGAACCAGTCATCGGGCCAGCGAAGACGCTTACCCCAACCAACAGACAGGCCAAAGAGCATCACATATTTATCAGGGTCGTAGTAGTTTTCGTAGTAGTTGTAGCTGCTATTTCCGTAGCCGTAGAGATAGCTGTTGAAGTAGTTGTTGTAGTAGGCCGAGTTATAGTAGTTGTCACTTACGTCAGTCTGCTTCGAGAAGAATGCACCAAGACTGAAGGTGTTTGGTCGCTTCCCTCCAAACCAAGGATTCATGTAGTTGACGCTATAAGACTGATAGTATCGGCCGTTCGTCTGTCCGCTAATGCTAAATGTTTCGCCATTACCCATAGGCATCACACCTCGCCGCAATCCCTTCTTGCTAAACAGGTTTGCCATACAGAAGTTGCTGAATTTGAGTCCGATACGACCTATCACACCCGTCTGTCCATAACCAAGCGAGAATTCAATCTGGTCGTTGCTCTTGGTGGTAAGTCCCCAATTGAGGTCAACGGTGCCGTTCACTTGGTCAGGCTCAACCTTCGGATCGATGTTTTCGTCGAAATGCCCAAGAGAGGCAAGCTCACGATAGGAACGCATGAGTGCTTCCCTCGAGAAGAGGTCGCCAGGCTTGTTGCGAAGTTCTCGACGGATGACATTCTCATAAACGCGGTCATTTCCGCTGATGCGAACATGACTGATATGAGCCTGCGGCCCCTCGTAGATGCGGATCTCCAAATCAATAGAGTCGCCCACAATGTTCGTCTCTACAGGGTCAACCTTCGAGAAAACATAACCATTGTTGTAGTACAGATTGCTGATAGCAGTCTCGTCGACCTTCAAGCGATCATTAAGGAGTTTCTGATTATAGACATCGCCCTTCTTCATGCGCAATTCCTGATTCAGACCATCGGTAGGGTAGAGCGTATTGCCCACCCATTCGATGTTGCGAATGTAGTATTTCTGGCCTTCCTCAATGCTGAGATATATGTTGACGTCTTGCTCGTTGAAAGGCACCACGCTGTCTGCCACAATGATTGCATCGCGATAACCCAATTCGCCATACTTGACAAGCAAGTTCTCTTTGGCTTCCTTGTACTTTGCCTCGACGAACTTCTTGCTTTTGAACCAGCTTGCCATCGAGTGCTTCTCGTGTATCTTCTTCAAGACACCTTTGCTGATGATGTTGCCCTTAATCTTTTTTGTGCTCAGATGGTCGTTACCTGTGATGTAGATGTGGTTGATCTTCACCTTGTCTTTCCTCTCGATATTCACATCCACAATGATCTTGTCAGGAGCTCCTGCGTCGTCTCTTTGAACGATGTTTATCTCAGCATTCTTGTAGCCTTTCTCTGTAAAATATCTTTGTGCAAGAATCTTGGCACGGTCAATCATGTTAGGTGTCAACTGGTTATCCTTAACCAGTCCCATCTTTTCCTTCAAATCGTCTCGTTCGTTCTTCCTTACGCCGTTGAAGTTGATTTCTGAGATGCGAGGGCGCTGAGTGAGTTGGATGTGCAGATAGCAAGAATCTCCAACAAGGCTGTCCACCCTGATGGCTACATTGCTGAAAAGTCCGTTTCGCCAATAACGTTTCACAGCTTTAGTGATTTCTTCGCCAGGAATCTCAATTTTCTGCCCTTCCGTCAGTCCGCTTAATCCGATGAGCAGATGGTCATCGTAGTTCTTTACACCGTCAATGGTAATCTGGCCGATATAGTATTGCCTTGGTGTGCGACTATAGTCGATATCGGGAGCCACTTCACGCTGCACTACTTGTGAGAACAGAGGAACAAGCAGTCCGAAAAGAGCAAATATTATCAGATAAATTCTTTTCACTTTCTTTGCAGTAGTTTCTTTCGTGTTCAGCCTTTAGTCACTTGCTCTCCAGTCATCCCAAAGCGCCTTTGCCTTTGCTGGTATGCTGCAATCGCTTTGTGCAGGTCTTCTTCATGGAAGTCTGGCCAGAAGGTGTCGCAGAAATAGAACTCGCTATAAGCACATTGCCAAAGCAGATAGTTGCTGATGCGCAGTTCGCCACCTGTCCGAATGAGTAAGTCTGGGTCTGGCATGAAGTTAGTTTCCAGATGTTGTGCGACATATTCTTCGCCGATGTCTTCGGGCTTGACTCGTCCGGCTTGAGCCTCAGCGACGGCATCACGCATCACCTTTGTCAATTCCCAACGACTGCTGTAGTTGAGGGCTGTGACGGCTGTCATGCGTTTGTTGTTCTTAGTGTTCTCCATGCAATCCAGAACGCGTTTGCGAGCAGGAGCCGGCAGTCTGTCGAGGTCGCCTATATAACGGAACCTTATGTCGTTCTTCATGAAAATCTCGTCTTCGAGTTTGTCAACTACGAGGCCCATCAGCATCTTTACTTCAGCTTCAGGTCGATTCCAGTTTTCTGTAGAGAATGTGTACATTGTCAGGAACTTGACGCCAAGCCTTGCGCATTCTGAAGTAATGCGAGTCACATTGTCTACACCTTGCAGATGTCCACTTGAACGGGGAAGTCCTCTCTCTTGTGCCCAACGTCCATTACCATCCATAATGATAGCAATAGATTCAGGAATATTGTTTCTGTCGAGTTCGAAATTATCTTTCATGTTGTTTTATTAGTTCAATTGTTGCATTTGCGATATTTTGGGAACATATCATATGTAATGAAGAACATTGCAAAACTATAACTGTCTTTATTCTTGAACATTGCGCTCTTCACGCCATATGGATCATTCAGTTGTGTGCCTTCTGATGTGGCGTCAAGTTTGTCGGTTGTACTGAATCGCATTGTCCATTCAAAACCAAGATTGACACGGGGTCTGAGTTTGTATTTTACTCCTAAGCCAACTGGAATGTTCATGCCACCACAAGCACCTGCTCCACCACCCATACCAATGGTAACGCCTGCTCCTGCGAGAATATATGGTGTGATGCGGCTGTTGCCTTTATAGCCTACTCCTGTTCCGAATCCCCAGAAGTTCAGTTCGAACTGAACGCCAAGATCCATAACATTTCGCGAGAACTTGACTTTGGTAGGAGTGCCTCCTTCTGGGGTTTCGCTATATGCATCTGTGGGAATGAAACCATCAGTCGAGCCATGTATGTGTCCAAATGCGAGATTTGCTTTGACTGCCATGCGAGCATTGAGGATGCGACGCGCTGTGATAGCTCCCATGCCACTGAGATTGGCAAAGGGTGTGCTGTTAGCGTCGCCCATATAAAAGCAACCGCCAACTCCAGCGCCAAAGTCCATTTTGTATTCCACCTCTTCTTCCGCCTTTGCAGCGAAACAGAAGAGCAGGAGGCAAATGGCTATTGTTGTGCGAATCCAAGTCTGTTCAGTCTTCCTCGCCATACTTGTGCGTTTGTGATGATCCAGATGAAGTTATTCTCGTCTACTGTACTTGTGATGCAGCCTTCGATGCCTTTCAGTTCGAGGGGCATTAGGAGTTCCCTGTCAGGACGCCATGTAATGCCAAAGTCTGGGCTGACATACGTTGCGTCGAATGCTTTTCTCGATTTGTCGATAGATGCTCCGCCGAAAGCGATACATTTTCCGTCGTATGACAGCAGGTTGAAGTATTCAAGTTTGGGACAAGGGATGTTGTTGTCGTGAGTGATGGGGAAATAAATCCACTGAGCATTCTCTTCTTTCTCGCTATCGTTCCACATCTTGTTCCAAACGACGGCATTGTCGCAGTTTTCTGATTGACCAACAAGAATGATGCGGTTATTGCCGTTTGCTTGCTCGACGCTTAATGCTCTGATGCCAGAAGAAGGCAGCATCGTGGCTTCTGTATCGAGCGACTCTTCTTCCCAAGTCGAAGCGTCTGTGGAACGCAACAATTTATCTTCAGAAATAGCGTAGAAATATTTCTCGGTCTTTTCTATGAGTTTCAGAGGTGCGGAATAGGTGGAGCCTTCTTGCCTCCATCCCTTCGCATCAGCGGAAGAGAAGACGTTGCCATCGGTTGTGCTGATGTAGAGCATGTCTTCATGCTTCCGAAGTGTTTGCAAGTCAGTTGTAGCAGGCAAATCTGTTACTGGAGTTTCTGTCCAAGTTCCTTCTGCTTCTATCGACGAACGCTCAGCTAAGGTGATACCAGAAGCCTTTTGTCCGAGAACGAATAGTTTGTCGTTCAGCACAAAGGCTTTCATGTCATCCATGTCCATGAGTTCAGCAACATTGTTGTCACATTGTTTCCAAAAGAGGGAATCTCCTTCTTGTTGGTGTACATTGACCTTGAGTGTGTAGATGCGACTGCTTTGGTTGTCGTTGCTGGTCAGGTACAGTTCCAGAGGTTTTGTGAGGTCGAGGCTGTCGGTAGCGTTGTAGTTTGTCCATTCAGAACCAGAACCTTTCTCGCGATATGCAAGTGTTGAACCATCAAAATGTATGGTGACGATAACCCTCGAGAGTTGACTCCCATAGGGTAGGGAGTCGCGGTTCTCGATGTTGTTCGTGCGTTGGTTGATGGTCATTTCGTAATCAACGGCTGAGAAAGTGGCGTTGATACTCTTGGTCTGACGCTTTACGTTTCCCAGGATTACGGAACTTATGTAGCAATAGTCGTTGCTTGTGGAGACGACGTTGTCTTTTTCGGAACATGAGGATGCCAAAAGGACCAGCGCCATAAGCAACGGAAAACTTTGATTTCTTATAAATTCTTTTGCGCGCATAGCGTGTGTGTGTGATTTCAAAGTGCAAAGATACACATTTAATTTGAAATAGACACTTTTAAGGCGCTTGTTTTAAGTTTAATTAGGGAATAATGGCGTTGTATAACACTTTATTCCATGTTTTTCAAGGTTGGTGAAGGTATTGTTGGATGATATTTCCGCCAATCATCAGTTTCCTTTGCAACTGCTCATTTTTTAGAGTTGGAGCTGCAACTCCCTCGCCCAAACAGAATGGAGCAGTCTCGATTTGAGCTTCGTCCCAAAGTCCTTTGTCGATGAAACTTTGCAGCAATTTTGCTCCCCCTTCTACGAGAAGACTTTGAATACCTTGAGTATAGAGGTCCTGAAGAATCTCTTCGATGCTTTCTTCGTGATAGATTTGTGTAGGTGCGCTACCGTCTTTTAGGTTAAGGGTAGCTGGAAGAATATTGTGGCGGTCGATGGTGAGGCGAAGAGGATTAGGTCCTGACCAGAATCTTGTTGTGAGAGTTGGGTTGTCTGTAAGAGCGGTTCTGGTGCCGACGAGGATGGCCTGATGTCGTGCTCTCATTCGATGTACCAGTGTCTGTGTCAACGCGTTAGAGAAGATAATCCTCTCGTTTCTCCCTATAACTCTATCCTGACTCTGTGCCCACTTCAAAGTGATCCACGGTCTGTGTTCTTGGTGGAAAGTAAAGAAGCGACGATTCAGTTCGCGACACTCTTTCTCGAGCATTCCAACCTGCACTTCGCAACCTGCATCCTGCAGTTTCTTGATGCCCAAACCGTTGACCTTTGCAAAGGGGTCAGCGCATCCAATGACGACTCGAGGAATACCGCTTTTGATAATTAAGTCGGCACAAGGTGGTGTTTTTCCATAATGTGCACAGGGTTCAAGGCTAACATAGATGGTGCTACGACTGAGAAGGTGTTTGTCCTGCACACTATTGATTGCGTTAACTTCTGCATGAGGCCCACCACACTTGCGATGATAGCCTTCTCCAATAATGCGTCCGTCGCAGACAATAACAGCTCCGACCATAGGATTAGGTGGTGCTCCGGCTTCTCCGCATCGTGCCAATTGGATGCATCGATGCATGAATTTTATGTCGTATTCCATCTTTGTTTCCTTTTTTATTTGTAAATTTGCAGCATGAATGCACTGCAGAAGTTACAGCAGAGATATGATCCGGGCGAGGCGAGAGCACTCTATGAACTTATCTTAAAGCAGCGTTTCGGTCTTTCCCGCACTGATATTCTCCTCGGCAAAGATACGACTTTATCGGCAAAAGACAATGAGGAGTTGCAAATAATTATTGATAGAGTAGCGAAAGGTGAGCCGGTGCAGTATGTTTTGGGCAGCGAGGAGTTCTGCGGAAGGACATTTCTCGTTGGTCCAGGTGTGCTTATCCCAAGACCTGAAACGCAGCAATTGGTCAGTCTTGTCGAGCAGAATGTCGCTTCAGGTAGCAAGGTTCTCGATGTTGGAACCGGCAGCGGCTGCATCGCCATCACGTTGGCTCTTGCCGGTTACAAAGTGACGGCTCTCGATGTTTCGGATGAGGCTCTTGCCATTGCAAAGCAGAATGCTGAGCAACTAGGTGCGGATGTGGAGTTTGTGAAGGGAGATATAAAGATCCTCTCTAACTCCCCCTTAAAAGGGGAGAATGCAGTCTGTGGCTCCCTCCCGTTAAGGGAGGGCTGGGGATGGTCCGCCATCGTCAGCAACCCTCCCTACATCTGCGAGAGCGAGGCTTCTGCGATGGACGCAAACGTGCTTGACCACGAACCTCACCTTGCACTTTTTGTTCCTGATGATGATCCGTTGCTCTTCTACAGAGCGATTGCCGATTTCGGGAAGCAGCACCTTGTAGAAGAGGGTTGGCTCTTCTTCGAGACAAACAGGGCTTATGCTAAGCAGGTAGGAGAACTCCTTTCGGAGATGGGCTACAAAGAGGTGAAGGTCGTGAAGGATGAATACGATAATAATCGATTTGTATGGGCAAGAAAGATACAGGATTAATGCCGAAGGAAGTGGCTTTTGGAAAGGCTACGGCACTTTGCAGCGGCAGTGAGCATTGCACTCATCAGATAAGGGAAAAGCTCTCGCAATGGGACGTGAGCCCCGACGATGTCGAGGAGATTATCAATCGTCTCGTGAAAGAGAAGTACATAGACAACCAGCGCTTTGCCCGAGCTTACTGTCACGATAAATTTTGTTACAACCATTGGGGGCGCTTCAAGATAAGGCAGATGCTTTGCAACCTTCGACTGAGCGACGAGGAAATAGCAGAAGGAATGCAGGTCATTCCCGAAGAAGCCTATCAGGAAGCTTTGGAAGATGCCCTTCGAGCAAAGGACCGTACCCTACACGAAAAAGATGTGTACCAACACAAAGCCAAGCTTGTCCGCCACCTTCTTTCTCGTGGCTTCGAGACAGAACTCGTCATCGATGCCGTCAACGAATACATGAATTTAGGGTGAAACAAAATCTCCTGCAACTCATTGAGCTACAGGAGATAATTTTGTGTAAGGGTAATCCCTTATTACTTCTTGTTCAGATAGAGGTCAGCCTGTACTGCACAAGCCACAGAGCAACCTACCATTGGGTTGTTACCGATGCCGAGGAAGCCCATCATCTCAACATGAGCAGGCACTGAGCTTGAACCTGCGAACTGTGCATCTGAGTGCATACGGCCCAGCGTATCAGTCATGCCGTAAGAAGCAGGACCTGCTGCCATGTTATCTGGGTGAAGGGTACGACCTGTACCACCACCGCTGGCTACGCTGAAGTAAGCCTTACCTGCACGGATGCGCTCCTTCTTGTAAGTACCTGCAACGGGGTGCTGGAAACGGGTCGGGTTGGTGGAGTTACCTGTGATGCTGACATCAACATCTTCCTTCCAAAGGATAGCAACACCTTCGCGAACGTCGTCTGCACCATAGCAGTTCACAGCTGCACGAGGACCGTTGCTGTAAGGAATGCGCTTCACTTCCTTCAGTTCGCCAGTGAAATAGTCGAACTGTGTCTGGACATAAGTGAAGCCGTTGATGCGGCTGATAATCATGGCTGCGTCCTTGCCCAGGCCGTTCAGGATGCAACGGAGGGGCTTGTCGGCTGGTCTTGACTTGTTGGCCATCTGAGCAATCTTGATGGCACCTTCAGCAGCTGCAAAGCTCTCGTGACCTGCGAGGAAAGCAAAGCACTTTGTCTCGGGGCTGAGCAGACGGGCTGCGAGCTCTCCGTGACCAATACCTACCTTGCGGTCATCAGCAACAGAGCCGGGAATGCAGAAGCTCTGCAGACCTTCACCGATATAGTTGGCTGCTTCTACAGCGTCCTTAGCCTTTTCCTTCAGAGCGATAGCGGTACCTACCACGTAAGCCCACTTTGCGTTCTCGAAGCAAATCATCTGTGTCTCTTCACAAGTCTTGTAGGGATCAAGGCCTGCAGCATCACAGATTTGGTTAGCCTCCTCGATAGAAGCAATACCATGTTTGTTCAAGCAAGCAAGAATCTGCTTGATTCGACGGTCTTGTGACTCGAATTTCACTTCACGTATCATAATCTTTCCTCCTATTCTTTACGTGGGTCAATACTCTTCACTGCACCGTCCTCGGCCTTTGTGCGACCGTATGTGCCAGTGACACTCTTCAGGGCCTCGTCTGCAGGAACGCCTTTCTTGATGGCATCCATGAACTTGCCCATGTGAACGAACTCGTAACCGCAAACCTGGTCGTCCTTGTCGAGGTACATCTTGGTGATGTAGCCCTCGGTGAGCTGCAGGTAGCGAGTACCCTTAAACTTAGTACCATAGAGGGTACCCATCTGAGAGACGAGGCCCTTGCCAAGGTCTTCCAGGCCGGCACCAATCATCAAGCCACCTTCCGAGAAAGCGCTCTGTGTGCGACCATAGACAATCTGGAGGAAGAGCTCGCGCATAGCGGTGTTGATGGC
>JAGCXU010000079.1 GCA_017961145.1 Bacteroidaceae bacterium
CCAACAACCTTTAGGCCAATTGATGAGCACCTTGAAGTCTGCAGGCAATTGTCCTGGCTTAACTCGGAAGGTGTCGTGCAAGGGAGCACGCTTGAAGACGCGCCATTTCAGTCCTCGCTTATTGCCCATCTTGGCATAATTGGTCTGCAAGAGCACACTTATGCTTTCCATCAGGAAGACGAAGCAAAGCAGAGGCAAAAGCAGTTCTTTGTGTATGATGATGGCTGTAACGCCAATAATGCCACCTATTGCGAGGCTTCCTGTATCGCCCATGAACACTTGGGCAGGATAGGCATTATACCAAAGGAAGCCAATCAAAGCACCAACAAATGCACAGATGAATATGACGAGTTCTTCCGAGCCTGGGATATACATTATATTAAGGTAGGCTGCCATGTGAATATGACTGCTCACATAAGCCAAAATGCCCAAGGCTATACACATAATTGCTGCGTTTCCAGCACACAAACCATCCATTCCATCGTTCAAGTTCGAACCGTTGCTGACAGCCATCACAATGAAAGTTGTGACGAAAACGAAGAAGATCCAACCTGCTGCAGACTTGTATTTCCCCAAGAAACTGAAGATATCTGCATAGTTGAGGTTGTTGTTCTTGACAAACGGAATTGTGGTAATGGTGCTTTTCACCTCTTCGCTTCTGTGAGTCACGACTTGCTCTGTTCCCTGTCTCTCGTCCTGAATGTTCTCGCAGATGACGGCATCAGGACTCATCCAAAGTGTCAGACCGATAACCAGGCCGAGTATTGCTTGGCCGAGGAGCTTGTAGATGGGACGAAGACCATCCTTCGAAACCTTCATCTTGATGTAGTCGTCAGCGAAACCAAGAGCGCCTAGCCAAACCGTCGTGAAGAGCATGATGAGCATATAGATATTGCGAAGTCGGCCCAAAAGCAAGCAGGGAATGAGTGTGGCGACAATGATGATGATGCCGCCCATAGTAGGAACTCCCTTCTTCTCCACTCCGTAAGGGTCGATGCTGGCATCTCTTTGAGCTTCGTTGGCATTGTGCTTCCTCATCCATCTGACGAAATACTCGCCAAACCACATGGAAATAATGAGGCTCAAGACCAAGGTAAGGACGGCTCTGAAAGAGATATAGTGCCAAACATTGGCTCCCGAAACTCCGAATTCGCCTAAGTATCTGAACAGGTAATAAAGCATATCTTATAGCTGACTTTTTGTTACGTTTCCTTCTTTCTTTTGTTACGTTTCTAAAGACCCCTAGTTAAGTTTGAAAAGTTAACGTGTTAAGTTGACGATTTTAACGTGTTAAGTTTGCCATTTTAACGTGTTAAGTTTGCGATTTACTAGTGTGACGTTTTCATATCAGGTTAAAGGCTTCGCGAATCACCTCGTGGTCGTCGAAGTGATGCTTCACGCCTTTTACGATTTGATAGTCTTCGTGACCTTTGCCCGCAACGAGGATGACATCCCCAGGTTGGGCCATCGTGCAAGCCGTTCTGATGGCTTCGCGACGGTCTACTATACTGATGACATTCCTTCGCTGGCTTGCATCGAGACCTGCCAACATGTCGTTGATGATCTCTTGAGGGTCTTCGTTTCTGGGATTGTCGCTCGTTATGATTACTCTGTCGCTATTCTTCACAGCCTCTTGAGCCATGAGTGGTCGCTTGCCCTTATCGCGGTTCCCACCAGCTCCACAAACTGTCCAACACATCCCCTTCCCGTTCAAGACCTCGTTGATAGTAGTGAGAACATTGACGAGAGCATCAGGTGTGTGGGCATAGTCGACAATAGCCGTAACCCCTTCTCGCGAGCGGATTGCCTCGAAGCGACCATTTACGGGCTTCTGAGCACTTAGCAGAACGAGGGCTTCTTGCGGTTCGACTCCCAACATGACTGCAGCTCCATAAACGGCCAACAAGTTGCTCACATTGAATCGACCCACGAACTGAACACTCACGTCTCTGCCATCAATCTCAAGGTCCATTCCCTCGAAGCTCTCCTCCATGATGCGAGCCTTGAAATCGGCTGCAGAGTGGAGCGAGTATGTCTTGACCTTCGCTTTGCAGTTCTGCACCATAACCATTCCATTACGGTCATCCGCATTGATGATTGCGAAAGCATCTGCAGGTAAAGCATCGAAGAAACCCTTCTTGGCATCACGATAGTTCTCGAACGTTCCATGATAGTCGAGGTGGTCGCGAGTAAGGTTGGTGAAGATGCCTCCACTGAAGTTGAGACCTCCTATACGCTTTTGGCTGACACTATGACTGCTGACCTCCATGAAGGCATAGGCACATCCCTCGTCTGCCATTTGCCCGAGAAGTCGGTTCAAAGTAATGGGGTCGGGAGTCGTCACCTCTGTAGGAACTGCCTCTCCATCAATGTAATTGCAGACAGTACTGCAAAGTCCGCACTTGTATCCAAGCTGACGGAAAATGTTGTAAAGAACGGTTGCTATGGTGGTCTTGCCATTCGTACCAGTCACTCCAATGAGGTGCATCCTCTGAGTTGGGTCACCAAAATAGTGAGTAGCAAGTGTTCCAACCACATCCTCAGTATTGGGATAGACGAGATAAGTCACTTCGTCTTGAATCGTTTCAGGCAACTTTTCGCAAACCACAACACTCGCTCCCAGCTCGATTGCCTTGCCGATGAAGGTATGGCCGTCAACCTGAGTGCCTCGCATAGCTACGAAAACTGCACCGTTCTGGATGCGACGGCTATCAATCTCGATGCCTGTCACTTCCTTTTCGACACTTCCCACAACCTTTTGTGGAGCACAATCCTGTATGAGTTGTATAAGTTTCATTTCCTACATTATTTAATTTGTTGAAGCAGTTAGCGTAATCTGTTTCCCTTTGACAGCAACAGAACCTGCCGGAATATCTTGCTTCGTAATCTGACCACAACCGTTAATGCGAACCCTCAAACCTCGCTTCTGCAAGGCAAAGACAGCATCTTTGGCACCCATTCCCGTTACATCAGGAACTTTGTTCAAAGCCATAGTATCTTCTTCGACCAGATTCAATTGCTTCTTCGAAAGTCCCATGCCCTCCACGATGGCTTCTGCTCGACGCTTGCTTCCCTTCGTCACTTCAGGAATGAAGACAGAGTTCGTATCGGCAGCCGCAATTGCGCTTCTCATCGAATCCCTCGACATGATAAACTGCGAGATTTCGCTAAAGACAGGACCACATTGACCTCCACCTGATGCAGGCAAACCTTTCTTCCTGATACAAACGATGCAACTGTACTTGGGATCATCACTTGGGAAGTAGCCACAGAAGCTAACCATATACTTTCGACCTGCATAAGAACCATTCTCGCTGAATTGTGCAGTTCCTGTCTTGCCGCTTACCTTGAAGAGTTTGCCGCCATTGCC
>JAGCXU010000080.1 GCA_017961145.1 Bacteroidaceae bacterium
ATGAGGCCCGTCAGCTCAGCCAGGCAGGTGCTGTCTCGGCAGTCGCCCATCTGGTTCTCGAGTTGCGTGAGGTAGTAGTAGAGGCTGTCCGCAGTATTCGTCAGAACAGGCGTCTCGCTCGCGGTTTGTACTTTGTCGGCAATTGTCGGTTGGGATGATTCCAAACGTGACGTTTGACGTTTGCGATTGTCACGTTTGACGTTTGCAATCGTCACGTTTGATGTTTGCGTTTTAACTACGTCACGTTTTTCGATGACTTTAGGCGTGTCTTTCAGCTCGACAGGTTCTTCCGTCTTTTCGGCGAGCAGCGTGGGTTGCTGAGGCTTGAAGTTCCACCAGGTGAAGAGTGCGACGGCAGCGATGAGAACTGCGGCAGCAGAGACCCACCCCCAGCCCCTCCCTCTAAGGAGGGGAGTTTTGTTCTTCTTTTCTGCCAGAATTTCGTCGTAGAGCGCTTCGTCGCGGTCGAGCTCGCTTTCCGAGGGCAGCTCCCACTTCTCCTGCTCTATCGGGTGTCTCCCCTCGAGATAACTGTCTATGAGTAGTTTTTTATCCATCAATGTATCCTCCTTCTTTTAATACATTATATATATGTCCGCGTGCGTGGCTCAACATTGCGCTGACTGTTCTGGCGTTGATGCCTGTCGCAATCGCTATTTCGCGTGTGTCCATCTGTGCTTCAGCAAACATCCGCCAGAGCCGTTGCTCGGAGCGACGGAGCGTTTGTGTGGCTTTGTGTAGGGCTGTTCTGAGTTCGTTTTCTTCGAGCGTTTGGTCTTCATTGGAAGCAGGAAGTGTGACTTCGTAGCTGCTGGTGAGCGATGAGTGAGGTCGCCGCTGCTCCCTCCTCCACACGTTGATGCACTCGTGTTTGGCTATGCGTATGGCGAGCCGCTCTGCCTCCAAAGGCGAGGACAAAGTGCCCCATGCCTTCCAGAGACGTATCATCGTCTCCTGCGCAACATCCTCGGCTTGCTGTTCCGAAGAGAAGAACTCTGCAGCGACGGCTTTTGCTTTAGTGCGCAAATAGGGGGCCAAATGTTCGAAGCTTATGCTCGACGAAGTCAACTTTGTGTGCTCCATACACCCTAATAACGCCAGAAGGGGCTGAATGTTATGCGAAGTTAAGGAAATTTAACAAGATTTTTCCATTTTTCTTTGTGGTTTGGTTAAAAAAGTGTAACTTTGTGGCGACATAATGCGCTTGTGGTGGAATTGGTAGACACGCCAGACTTAGGATCTGGTGCCGAGAGGCGTGTAAGTTCGAGTCTTATCAGGCGTACTGAATTAATTTAGAGTACATTACTATGTCGAGAAAAAGTTTATTGGTCATTGGTTCTTGTTTATTGTTCGTCCTCTCCGCTTGTCATGAGCAAATCGATACGTCGGCAAGGTATGTCTTCACCGAACGTACCATAGCCAGCTATCTGGACGACCACGCGCAGTTCAGCGAATATGTGCGCCTGCTCAAAGAACAGCCCGTCAGCGATGTGAGCAAGACAACCGTATACCAGCTCATGACGGCTTATGGCTATTATACTTGCTTCGCTCCCACGAACGAAGCCATCCAGAAGTATCTCGACTCGCTTGTCATAAAGGGCATTATCCCTGAAGCCGATTGGGACGCTTTCCCCTCCGAGAGAGCAAGGGACAGTGTCCGAGCCGTGATTGTGCTCAACAGCATCCTGGACGGAACAAAACAGGAGATGACTTACATCACAGCCGAGTTCCCAAAGACAAACGAGGAGTTCTCCATCAATACGATGGCCGACCGCAAAATTAGCGTCACTTACTACAAGCAAGACCTCGACAGTATGAGCATCGACGGCATTTGCCCCATTTCAAAGAAAAACCGCGACATCGAGGCCATCAACGGCTACATCCATCAGCTGGGATACGTCATCAACCCAAGTAACGAGACACTGGGAAGCACGCTCCACAAATATGCTTACGACTATGAATCGGGTCTTAGCGTAATGGCTTCGCTGGTAGAGGCGTGTGGCCTGATAGATACCCTCTCCCAGGTGAGAGACGAACGCTACGAACAACTCTACAAGACAGGTGCCTTCCCAAGCTTCAAATGGCAGTTGCGCGGCTGGGAAATTCCTGCTCCTGAACATCGCAAGTACGGCTTCACCCTCTTTGCAGAAACCGACGAGTTCTGGGAAAACGAGCTTGGCAAAGACCGCAGGGAAATCACGAATGAAGACATCATCAACTGGGTAGCAGACAAAGGCTTCTACCCCGATGCCGTGAACGACGAGAACTATAAGGACGAGAATAACCTGCTCAATCAGTTCGTCACCTATCACCTCTTGCCCCAGCGTATTCCAGTTGACAAGCTGGCTCTCCACTACAACGAGAAGGGCTATAACTACAAGCTGAGAAATGCTGCTCCCACCGTTCCCGTCTGGGCACACTATGTCACCTTCGGTAAACGTCGTCTGCTCCGCATCTGGGAAAGTGCTGAGAGCGGTGGCCCATACCTGAACCGCTTCCCCAAACTCAATAAAGGAAGACGCGAAGACTATCACGAAGCCGAATGCACGGACGAGAATAAGGGCGTGGAAATCAAGACAGACGAGACCTCAGGCATCGTGAAACTCATAAATGCTATCATCTATCCCATCAACGAACCCATCGCTTATACCGAGAATGTTCGCAATCAACTGGCAAAACAAAGACTCCGTTATGATGCTTGGGAACTGCAGCCCGAGGCCATGAACAACGACATGCGACTCGTGAGCCAAACCGATGCTATCTGGTACTTCTCGAGCGACCCTGACAAGCAATACTTCGAGAATGCTACCGTCAACAGCAAGCAGACCCACTTCATGCTCCTGAGCGGTCGCGACCAGAGTTGGCCAAACTATCAGGGCGACGAGCTTCTGGCAGAAGGTGTCTATGACATTACCATCACTCTGCCTCCCGTTCCCCAGTTCGGAGTTTATGAGATACGAATGGGTGTATCCACATATAGTGGAACTCGAGGCATCTGCCAGGTTTATTGGGGACCACGCAAAGACCAGCTCGTAGCACAAGGCATTCCCGTCAACATGCAGCTTGGTGGTAATAGCGCGGGCAATATGCTTGGCTGGGAAACCGATACCGACGATGATGACTATAATGCCGAGGTCGACAAGAAGATGCGAAACAATGGCTTCTTGAAGGGACCGGAGTACATCGTGGCTAATGCTGGTGGCAGAGAGACAAACCGCATGAATGCAGGTGCAACTCGTCGTATTGTCGTGCGCGAAAGCATGTCTCCGGATGTTCTCTACTATATGCGCTTCAAGACTGTGCAGCCCGACTACACAACCAAACAGCTCTTCGTCGATTACCTGGAATGGTGTCCGAAGGAAGTCTACGACAACCCCGAAACGCCCGAAGACATCTGGTAAGCTTCTCTTTAACGTATAAATGAATATGTTGAGGGTTTTTGTGAGGAAAATACTCGCGGCCTTGAACAAAGTTTGCTATGGCATCTCGCGTGTATGGCTTCTTATTCCTGTCTTGTTTTTCTGGGCAACGAGGGGAGTGTGGCTGAACATGGAGGCGTCTCCAAGGTTGACTGATTCCTATTTAGGTGTTACCTTCTTGGCAGAGTTGCTCTTTGTCATTGCCATTGTTTATCTGTTCCTTAGAGATAAAATCCTTCAAGGATGCCTCGCGATATTCGTTGGCGTTCTCATGCTCTTTAGTTCCGGCGTCACGGGACTTGCCCTTCAATCTGCTCCGACAAGTTTTGCTGAAGAGCACCCGATACCGAAAGGTTTGGTGTATGACAAACCAAAGAAGGAAGGTGAAGACCTCGAGATGGATGTCAATCCATCGGATTCTGCCACTTTTCTGCAAGTGCGGAATGGTTCCCAAGGCGGCATCTACGAATATTCATTCTTCTATCCCGAGCTTCCAGAGGGGACGATTTGGCTGGAATGCTACGAAGTGACGGAGAACTTGCTGCTTTCGGGAAGCAGGATTAAGAAGGTGTCGAGCCAAGAAGTGAACGGCACGAAGCAATTCTCATGCCTCATAAAGAACAAAAGCTTCACGATTTATGAGGGCGATTGGGGTGACTGCTATGCTGCCAGGATAGAGGTCTGGTTCAAGGACAAGCAGGGACAAAAGCGGAAACTCCTCGAGAAAGTTTATGGCGTGCAAGGCTGGATGCGCTGAAGAAGCGAGGTAATACCTGTATGAAAACTAGTTAAGGCGGCAATCACTCCTTTGAGCGGTTGCCGCCTTGATGTTTGTAAATATGAGAACAGAGCTGTTATTTCAGGCAACCAGCAATGAAAGCTTGCATCTCGGGATAGCTCTTTTCGATGCTCAAGAGGAGATGCAGCTGGTTGTTAGCGCGGACGAAGTTGTGGTCGGGATACTGGCACTTCCAGTACTTGTCGCCGCTCAAGTAGTCCCACAAGAAGCGAACACATTGCATGTAAGGGAAGAGAGCAGTAGCATAGGGCAGGTTCTCTATCTCAACAGGCAAGAGAAAACTCTTGGCACTCTCAAGGTAACCTTCCGTGAAAGCCTTGAAGATGTCCATGCGGAACTTCACCTTATCCATCTCGGGACAGTCCTCAGCAACCTCGTTGGCAGCAGTACGCAGGAAATCTCCATAATCGGAGAAGATGAAGTTGGGCATTACGGTATCGAGGTCGATGACGCAAAGCACGTTGTCCTGCTTGTCGAACATCATATTGTTGACCTTCGTATCACAATGGCAGACGCGTTTCGGAAGCGTTCCCTCGCGGCCCATTCGCTCGGCCTTGCACATTTCGTTGGCTCGTTTCTCTATTTCTGCAAGCATCTTTTGCACGCGTTCTTCCTTCACACGACCTGCAGGATCGCGCTTAATGACGTCTCTTAGTTGCTCGAGACGGAACTCCATATTGTGGAAGTCTTTGATGGTCTCGCCAAGTTGAACGGGAATGTCTGCAAGCATAGCCTGGAAGTTACCGAAAGCCCGACCTGCTGCACGGCTGCTTTCAGGATCGACAGCCTGCTTCGTGATGGCATCATTGATGAGGACCATCAGTCGCCAGTAAGTACCATCGTCCATGATGGTGTATAGCTTTCCGCCTTCCTTAGCAGGGATGAAGCGCAGAACTCTGCGGTCAATATCCGTTGCACCTTGCTCTACAAGCTTTTTGCGAATGTGTGAAGTGACGGCATCGATATTGCGCATTACCATATCGACATCGGGGAAGACGACGTGGTTAACACGTTGGAGCACATAATCAGGCTTGTTTGGTTCGGCATTCTTTACTTTGTAGGTGTCGTTGATGAGACCTTCGCCCAAAGGCTTTATCTCGCTAATCGTTCCTTCGTAGGCGAAACGGCCGACAATGTTGTTTAGTTGTTCAAAGTTCATAGTTGTGAGTTTACAGTTGAATGATTTTGCTTGCAAAAATAACGAAAAATGTTCATAGTTCAAAATAATTTAGTATTTTTGCAATGCCATAACGGTAAAAAGGTTAATAGGATATGAAAAAGTCACTCTTTATTGCCAGTTGTTTGATGAGTGTTCTCTGTGCTTTCGCGCAGCAGACTCCAACCACGCTAGAAGGATGGGCACAGCGTCTGGAAACCTTCGGCAAGTCCATTCCGCAGGAACAGGTCTTCGTTCATACCGACAATACATGTTATTTCCTTGGAGACACCATATACTACAAGGCTTATGTTCGTCGGAGCGACACGGGAACGCCTAGTCGATTGAGCGGAGTTCTCTATGCGGAACTGCTGAATCAGGACGGCTACCTTGTGGAACGTCAGATACTTGAGCTCCAGAATGGGCAAATGCATGGAAGCTTTGTCCTGCAGGATACGCTCTATGGTGGCTACTATGAGTTGCGAGCTTATACGCGTTGGCAACTCAATTGGGGCATTACGGAACATCCTCACAACATAGTTTCCGAGCAATGGTTCTTCAACAAGAAGATGGCAAAGGAGTATTATGTCGACTATGAGAAGCTTTACAGTCGCGTCTTTCCTGTCTTCGACAAGCCTAAGGAACCAGGCGATTTCTATCACGAAATGACCTTGCGTCCTCTTCGTCGTCAGTCGAAGATAGACGAAACCTCTCCTAAGCCCAAGCTGCAACTCTTCCCTGAAGGGGGCAATCTTGTTGCAGATGTTCCCAACCGAGTGGCTTTCGAGGTCACGAGCAACGAGGGCTTGCATTTGGATGGCAAAGTCATAGTGACTGAGGGACAGAGTAAAGTGGTGGCGGAAGCGGATGTGGAGCAGCGAGGTAGAGGTTCTTTCACCTTCACACCTCAAAGTGGCAAGAGCTATAGTGTGACTTATACTGGCAAGAAGGGAACGGTCAGGGAATATCTTTCGAGTGCAGAAAAGGATGGTTGTGCCATTCAGGTCAAGCAGGAAGGAGGGCAGACGAAAGTCGAGATAGCAGCTGTGGGAAGTGCTGCAAACGAGCCTCTCGGAATGACTGTCATGCACGATGGCGTGATGCTCGACTTCCAGACTATTCCCAGCGGAAGTTCTTCCGTCACTATCGACGAGGCGAAGCTGAAGACTGGAGTCTGTCAAGTCACCATATATAATAATGTAGGCAGAGTCTATGCCGACCGACTTTTCTTCTGCCGGAAAGATGATCTTGTTCCCAACAACCTGCATATCAGTGGCTTGACGAATCAACCGGCAGAACCTTTCGCTCCCGTCAGCCTTGCAGTTGAGGGTGGAAAACCAGGAACGTCGGTAAGTGTGTCGGTTTGTGATGCCACCCATTCCGAGTATCTCTACGACAATGGAAACATCATGACGGAAATGCTTTTGGCAAGCGAGATACGTGGCTTTGTGGAGAATCCGGGCTACTTCTTCGAGAAGGACGACGAGGAACACAATCGCGCCCTTGACCTTTTGCTGATGATTCAAGGCTGGCGTCGTTACGATTGGCATACCATGACCAGTCCTGGAGCGTTTGTCCTGAAC
>JAGCXU010000081.1 GCA_017961145.1 Bacteroidaceae bacterium
ATAGAGGATGCTTGGCGTAGCCGGCATTGTATAGGTGCACTCGTGGCCGCTCACGTAATGTCCATTGTCGAAATCACCTCCATTCTTCTTCATATAAACTACGTATCCATCGGGCTTTGCTGTGGGTTCTGCAGGGTCGTTCCTTGGTGTCCATCGAACAGTAATCTCGTTGGTCTGGTTGTTCGCCTCGGCACTAAGACCTGCTACGGGAAGCGGCTGAATGACGACATCCTTGCCACCATGGATGCTTGCAAGGAAGCGAACGATACCTTTGTAAATGGCACGCGACATGAGGAACTTGAAGTAGGGGTCGTGACCAAGACACATATCTGCCCAGTTCTGATGGCTGAGCATTTCGAGGAGGATGGCAGGGAACTGCGCATCGCGACTCTCGCCGTAGTTCCTGTCGTAGAGGTCTCGGCGGTTCCATGTGCCAAGTTCTCGCGTCAAGTCTTCTGTGATTTGTGTCATCACCAAATCGGCAAGGTCGCGACTGACAAGCCTGGAAAGTCCTGTTCCGGTGATGCCGTCGTAGAAGCCAGTCGTGTAGATGCCAAGCGAACCGACGAGCGTATTGTCTGTCCTGTAACCTGCATCACTATGTACAGCCATATAAAGTTCGATGGGGACGCAAAGTCCACTGTCTCCCTTCAAGTAGCCACTGCCTCCAGCAATGTAGTTTTCGGCAAAAGGACGTGTGTTGACATCATCTTTACCGTCATCATTCCCTCGAGGAGAATAGACGCTTTCCGGCATGCCATACCATTGGGCGGAATAGCGAGCAGCTTCCAGACATCTTGGCAAGTCGCTGCCGATGGGAAGATACATCGTGGAGTCGCCACGCACAATGTTTCCTGTGCCACCACCCAGACGAACGGCATCTGCCGTCACGACACCTTTGTAGTTGCTCAGATTGTTGAGGATGATGCAATTGTCTTCGCTCTTGCCCTCCGTGAAGTGGAATGTGCCGAGATATACCCAAGTGCCGCCACCCATTTGCTGATTGACGCGGAAATGAGTCTCGATGCCACTATGCTTAACCGTGTAGTTGGCATCAGAAATGCTGTTCGGCAAAGTCTGATAGGAGACATAGACGGCATAATCGCCTTCGAGAAGTATCTCGGGCATCCATATAGCTTCGCTCAGCATGTGCTTGTTCTGTATGGCTTCGGTCATGCGGAACTTTCCCATCTTGAAGGGATTCTGGCCATTCTCATAACCTTCTTCGATATGGGCAAAGCCTACGCCTCCATCTTTCCAATGACGTTCTCTGACGCGCTCCTCGTAACGGCTTTGGTCGAACATGCCATCGTTGTCGATTATGATTTCCTCCCTCTGCCAGTCGCGTTCTCTTGGTGTGAAGACAACGGCTCCGGCATTCTGGAGCATCGGGATGAGGTAGGGAACGACAAAGGTTTGTGTGAACATGTCTTCCGTAGTGCAGAAGAGTCTTGGACGTTGCCAAATCCATTCCTGCTTGTCGAAACTGAAGTACTTGCCATGACTTTGACATATACCGAGATGACGGCCTTGCAAGCCTTTCTTGATGTGGTAGGGGCGGCTCATCGGCGTCACCCAGGGATTGCCTTTGAATAGCTCTCGTTTATAGACACGAGATGTGTCAGCTCTGTCCATCATACTTGTCGGGATGAGTTGTTCGATGGGCGTATCGTTGGCAAGGATAGTCAAGCCGTAGGTGTTGAAAGGCATCGGCAGTCGTCGCTGCACCTCAGTGTAAAGGTCGCCCACAACGAGCGGTGTCACCGGTTGAGCGATGAAGTTGTCGCTCAGAACGATGGTCACTTGTTTGTCCTGAGGGTTTGTGATGATGTCCTCAACGGTTATCTTCTTGAGGTTCGGGAAGTTTGGGTTGGTATATTGTTCGAAGTAATCTCGCAGGTTGTTCATGCCATCGTTCTGTGCTGAGAGTGTCAGCGAGCCAAGAGCAATGGCGAGTGAGAGGATGATGTGTTTCTTGTTCATACTTTGAATTTATCGGGGTGCAGTCCCTTGAAGTTAGAATAATATTCTTTTATTTCCTGCATCTGAGTTTCGATGTCGCCGTTGGGGATAATGGTTTTGGTGCAGACAATTCGTCTGTCTGCAAAGTCGAGACCATAAAGCAGGATGGGTATTTCCGCTTTGAGTGCAATATAGTAGAAGCCCTTCTTCCATTCGGGTTGCGCTTTACGTGTACCTTCTGGAGTGATGCAGAGACGGAACTTCTTGGCTTGCTTGGCATGCTCTGCTATAATGTCTGTGGAGTGCATTTGCTTGCTCCGATAGACAGGGATGCCGCCAAGCTTTCGCATCAGTATGCCCATCGGCCAGAAGAACCATTCCTTCTTCATCAGGAAGTCGCAATGGAAACTCTTGGCCCGGCTGTAGAGGTTGCCGATGATGAAGTCCCAGTTGCTCGTGTGTGGAGCGAGGGCTATGATGCATTTGTCAGGCATATGTTCCGTGATGGTTTCCGTGAAGTGGAGCCATTCGAAGAGAATCTTGCCACAAAGTTTCTTGAGCATTACAGGTTTTGTATTTGTTCGATAATCTCCTCTGTGCGCTTCTGCATGTTTTCCTTCATCTTCTTGAAGAAGAGCTTGGTGCTGCCTGGTTCAACGTGCGAGAGGCGGCAGATCATGTCGTTCTGCATCTTTACGATGCTGAGCATCACGTTTTCCACGTCCTGCTTGTTGTCCTTCCCGTTGAAGGCACTCGCGGCCATGCATTCTGCCAGCAGTTCGCCACACAGATAATTGATGTGTTTTTTCAGGTCTTTACGTTTCATCTAATATTTATTTATAAGGTGGGTTTAGTCTCACAAAAGTACGACTTTTAATTAGAAATTCAAAATTAGAAATTCAAAAATATATGTTTAGCTGCATTTTTGTTCTTTTATTATCAATTATCTGTGACTAATTAACTATTTTTTTGTACCTTTGCACGCGAAAACTCATAAACTTATAAATTCATAAACACAAGAATCATGAAGAAAAGTGCACTTCAGGTAGCTCGTGCTGCCTACCAGCCTAAGCTCCCCAAGGCCCTGCAAGGTTCCGTTGTAGCAGTTGAAGGTGCTGCAACTCAAAGCGTGGGCAATCAGGATGAAATCAAGGCTATGTTCCCCAACACCTATGGTATGCCCGTCATCACCTTCGAAGCAGGCGAGCAGAAGCCTCTCGAACCGTTCAACGTCGGCATTATTCTCAGCGGCGGTCAGGCTCCTGGCGGACACAATGTGATAAGTGGTTTGTACGATGGCGTGAAGTCCCTCAACAAGCAGAGCAAGCTTTACGGCTTCCTGATGGGGCCTGGCGGACTTGTTGACCACAAGTATGTCGAGTTCACAGACGAGTTTATCGACGAGTACCGCAATACTGGCGGCTTCGACATCATTGGTTCTGGTCGTACGAAACTCGAGAAGGAAGCTCAGTTCGAGAGCGGTATCGAGATTCTTCGCAAGCTTGGCATCAAGGCGCTTGTCATCATTGGTGGTGATGACAGCAACACCAACGCTTGCGTCCTGGCTGAATACTATGCAGCCAAGAATTATGGTGTTCAGGTGATTGGTTGCCCCAAGACGATTGACGGTGACTTGAAGAACGAGCAGATTGAGACCAGCTTCGGCTTCGACACAGCTTGTAAGACATATAGCGAACTGATTGGCAACATCCAGCGCGACTGCAATAGTGCTCGCAAATACTGGCACTTCATCAAACTGATGGGCCGTAGCGCAAGCCACATTGCCCTGGAGTGTGCCCTCGAGACACAGCCCAACGCTTGCCTCATCAGCGAGGAAGTTGAGCAGAAAGCCATGAGTCTGGACGACGTTGTGACTTATATCGCAAAGATTGTGGCTGACCGTGCAGCCGAAGGTAACAACTTTGGTACCGTCCTCATTCCAGAAGGTCTGATCGAGTTCATTCCTGCCATCAAGAAACTTATCGCAGAGCTCAACGAGGTGCTTACTGACCCCGCAACTGGCGAGAGCCGCGAGTTCGAGAGCAAAGACGCACAGGTTGCCTTCGTAAAGGGTCATATCGCACCTGAGAACCTTGCAGTTCTCGAGTCTCTTCCCAAGGATGTAGAGCGTCAGCTCTGCCTCGACCGCGACCCTCACGGCAATGTTCAGGTCAGCCTTATCGAGACGGAGAAACTCCTCTCAGCAATGGTTGCCATGAAGCTCGAAGCTTGGAAGAAGGAAGGCAAGTACAACGGAAAGTTCTCCGCTCAGCACCACTTCTTCGGTTACGAAGGCCGTTGTGCAGCTCCCAGCAACTATGATGCTGACTATTGCTACAGCCTCGGTTTCAACGCAAGCCGCTTGATTGCTAACGGCAAGACAGGCTATATGAGCGTCATTAAGAACACGACAGCCCCCGCTGCGGAGTGGATTGCAGGCGGTGTGCCCATCACGATGATGATGAACATGGAGCGCAGGAATGGCGCTATGAAGCCCGTTATCCGCAAGGCGCTTGTAGAACTCGATGGCGCTCCCTTCAAGTTCTTCGCAAGCAAGCGTGAAGAATGGGCAAAGAACACTTGCTACATTTATCCTGGTCCCATCCAGTACTGGGGACCAAGCGAGGTTTGCGACCAATGCACGAAGACCCTCGCTTTGGAACAAGGCAAATAATCCGGACTTGACACAGGAAAGGACACAAGCCGCTTCGAGTCGTCCTCAGAGAAGGAAGTCGAGCGGTCAGAGAAAGCAAACCCGCGGGAAGCGCAAGAAATCTTCCCGTGGGTTCCGCTTCTTGCGTCTTTTCCGAGGCTTTCCTTCCTGGTCTGTATGGCTTGGCGGACTGCTTGTAGTAGCCATTTACGTAGGCCTGTTCTACCATTTTTTCGTCAGTCCTTTCAGCTTCCGCTGGCGTGCCATTTATGGCGAACCGACTTATCCTGCCGGCTACGAAGTGAGAGGTATTGACATCAGCCACTATCAGGAGCGCATCAATTGGGAAAAACTTCGCAATGCCTCCATCGGGAATGCTCCCGTCAGCTTCGTCTTCATCAAGGCGACGGAGGGCGAAATGCTGTTCGACGACAACTTCAACCGAAACTTTGCCAACGCCAAGCGAAACGACTTGATCAGAGGCGCTTATCATTTCTTCGTTCCAGGCGTCAGTCCGCGAAGGCAAGCGGAGTTCTACCTGTCGATTGCCCAGCTTGAACCGGGCGATTTGCCTCCCGTCCTGGACATCGAAAAGAAGGGCGATTTGACACCCGAACAGTTGCGCCGAGATGTTAAGACTTGGCTCGATATTGTCGAAAAAGAGTATGGCGTGAAGCCCATACTTTATACTGGTTACAAGTTCAAAGTCGATTACCTCAACACGCCCGAGTTCGACGCCTATCCCTATTGGATAGCGCACTACTATGTCCAAAAGCTCGAATACAAGGGCAAGTGGACATTCTGGCAGCATACCGATTGCGGCAAAGTCTCGGGCATCAAGGGCTTTGTCGATTGCAACATTTTCAACGGTTCTCAGCAGGAGCTTCTGGACCTCACCCTTCAGGAGCCACAATGATTCGCGTGGTTTCCAAGCACTCCCAACCTCAACGCCAAACGTATAGTGCCACGATTGCAAACGTATAGTGTGACGTTTGGCATTTACTAGTGTGACGTTTGCAATCATCACGTGTGTCGTTGGTTAACTTCACTGCAGCAGCTAGGAACCCTGCAGGCATGGTTTGCTGATTTTAACGGCTCTTTTTTCCGTCTTTGTTTTGTTTTCTCTACTATTATTCGTACCTTTGACTTCGTCGAAAGTACTTGCATTCGGAAGCACAATGAGAAAAAAAAATGTTTTTTCTTTTGCGCTTCTCTCATTTATTCGTACCTTGACTGTCGTCGAGCTACTTTTTCGCTCGGAAAAACTCAAATTGATTTGGTTTTTCGCTCGCTTTTTCGTACCTTTGCACGCGCAAATTGTAAACTATAATATAATATGAGTGACAAATTGTTTATTTTCGACACGACTTTGAGGGATGGCGAACAGGTGCCCGGATGCCAGCTCAATACGGTCGAGAAGATTCAGGTTGCCAAGCAGCTGGAGGCGCTCGGCGTGGATGTCATCGAGGCGGGATTCCCCATCAGCAGCCCCGGTGACTTCAACAGTGTGATAGAAATCAGTAAGGCTGTGACGTGGCCGACGATTTGTGCCTTGACGCGCGCCGTCGAGAAAGACATCGATTGTGCTGCCGAGGCGCTGCAGTATGCCAAGCACAAACGCATCCATACCGGCATCGGTACGAGCGAGAGCCACATCAGATATAAGTTCAACTCCACTCCAGAAGAAATCATCGAGCGTGCCGTAGCTGCCGTGAAGTATGCCAAGAAGTATGTCGAGGACGTGGAGTTCTATGCCGAAGATGCTGGCAGGACGGATAACGAGTACCTCGCCCGCGTCATTGATGCCGTGACGAAAGCTGGTGCAACCGTCTGCAACATTCCCGACACGACGGGCTTCCGCACGCCTTACGAGTATGGCGAGAAGATAAAGTACCTCTACGAGCATGTCGATGCCTTTGCTGCAGGCAAGAGCATCCTCTCGACACATTGCCACAACGACCTCGGTATGGCGACCGCCAACACCGTTGCAGGCATTCTGAACGGTGCCCGTCAGGCAGAGGTGACCATCAACGGCATTGGTGAGAGAGCGGGCAATACGTCGCTCGAGGAGATTGCGATGATTTTCAAGACGCATCCCGACCTTGGCATCGACACGAACATCAACACGACGAAAATCTTCCCGACGAGCCGAATGGTCAGTTCCTTGATGAACATGCCTGTGCAGCCGAACAAGGCAATCGTCGGCAGGAACGCTTTTGCGCACAGCAGCGGCATCCATCAGGACGGCGTGCTGAAGAATGCTTCGACCTACGAAATCATGAATCCGAAGGATGTGGGCATCGACGATAATGCTATCGTGCTGACGGCAAGAAGCGGCAGAGCAGCCTTGAAGCATCGCTTGAGCGTGAATGGCGTTGACATCGATGGCGAGCGCCTCGATAAGGTTTACGAAGAGTTCCTGAAGCTTGCCGACAAGAAGAAGGAGATTACGGACGACGATATCTTGGTATTGGCAGGTGCCGACCGTACGGCTTCGCATAACGTGAAGCTCGACTATTTGCAGGTTACGACAGGTAAGGGCGTTCGTAGCGTGGCAAGTATTGGTCTCATCATCGCTAACGAAAGGTTCGAGAGTGCGGCTTCGGGTAACGGTCCCGTCGATGCTGCCATCAATGCTCTCAAGAATATCATCAAGCGCAAAATGACGCTTCGCGAGTTCACCATTCAAGCCATTTCGAAGGGTTCCGACGATATGGGTAAGGTCCACATGCAAGTGGAATACGACGGCAAGGTCTACTATGGTTTCGGCGCAAACACGGATATCGTGACAGCTTCGGTGGAAGCGTATATTGATTGTATAAATAAGTTCAAATAATTAGCAGATTGGGAGATTGGTCGTTTGGTCGTTTGGCGAAATTACCAAACAACACTATTTTCCCTAAACCACTAAACGACTAAACCACTAAACGACTAAAAATGAGGAGTTTATTTGACAAAATTTGGTCCGCTCATGTCGTGCAGAACGTTGAGGACGGACCGACACAACTCTATATTGACAGGCTTTATGCTCATGAAGTGACGAGTCCGCAGGCTTTCGACACGCTTCGCGACAAAGGCATCAAGCCTTTCCGTCCCGACCACATCGTCGCTATGCCCGACCACAACACGCCGAGCGACCAGCAAGAACGCATCGACGACCCTGTTGGACGCAAGCAAGTCGAGACGCTTGCCGCGAATTGCAAGGAGTTTGGCATCCGTCATTTTGCGATGGGAACGAAGGATAACGGCATCATTCACGTTGTTGGTCCCGAAAAGGCACTCTCTTTGCCTGGCATGACGATTGTTTGTGGTGACTCGCATACAAGCACGCATGGTGCTGTTGGAGCTATTGCGATGGGAATAGGCACGAGCGAAGTGGCTCAGGTTCTCGCTTCTCAATGCATCCTTCAGCAGAAGCCCAAAACCATGCGCATCAACATCGAAGGCGAGCTGCAGCCAGGCGTGACGGCAAAGGACGTTGCCCTCTACATCATGGCACAAATGACGACAAGCGGCGCGACAGGTTATGCAGTTGAATATGCTGGCAGCACGATTCGCAACATGTCGATGGAAGGCCGCCTCACGCTCTCGAATCTCTCCATCGAGATGGGCAGCCGTGCAGGCATTATTGCTCCCGATGAGACTACTTTTGCTTATCTCAAAGGTCGCGAATTCGCTCCGAAAGGCGAGGCTTGGGACAAAGCTGTCGAGGAATGGAGAAAGCTCAAGAGCGACGATGATGCAGTTTTCGATAAGGAAGTAACCTATCGTGCAGAAGACATCAAACCGCGCATCACTTACGGCACGAATCCAGGTGCTGGCATCGCAATCGATGAATGCATTCCGACGCTCGAAAGCATTCCCGAAGCAGACCAAGCTCAGTTCCTCGCCCAACTTGACTACATGCAGTTCAAGCCTGGACAAAAACTTGAAGGAACGCCTGTAGATTATTGTTTCTTAGGCGCTTGCACGAATGGTCGTATTGAAGATTTCCGTGCCTTTGCCTCTGTTGTGAAGGGCAAGAAGAAAGCGGAAAACGTGGTGGCTTGGCTTGTGCCTGGAAGTTGGCTTGTTCGTCAGCAAATCATAGATGAAGGCATCGATAAGGTGCTGGAAGAAGCAGGCTTTGAACTTCGACTGCCCAGTTGCTCTGCTTGTCTCGCGATGAATCCCGATAAGGTTCCTGCAGGAAAGCTCAGCATCTCTACCAGCAACAGAAACTTCGTTGGCCGTCAAGGCCCGGGAGCGCGTACCGTTCTTGCTTCTCCGCTTGTAGTGGCAGCGAGTGCCATCACAGGTGTTATTACAGACCCGCGCAAGCTGTAACATTCCTAAACGACCAAACGACTAATTTTCCAAACGACTAATGAAACAGAAATTTGACATCATACAATCAACTTGCTTGCCTATTGAAATAGACAATTGCAACACGGACCTCATCATTCCGGCACGTTATTTGGCAAGCACAACTCGCGACCCGAAGTTCTTTGGCGACGCCTTTATGCACGACCTTCGATATGATGCGGAAGGTAAGCCTGTCGAGGACTTCGTGATGAATCAGCCTGCTTATAGCGAGGCACCTCGTCCCGGAATACACGAGATAATCATTGGTGGGCAGAATTGGGGCTCGGGTTCGAGTCGCGAACATGCAGCTTGGGCGATTGCGGGTTATGGAGCAAGAGTGGTTATAAGCAGCAGTTTTGCTGACATCCATCGCAACAATCTGTTGAATTGCTTCGTGCTTCCCGTAGTGGTAAGTCGCGAGTTTCAGCAAGAACTTTTCGAGACGGTGAAGAACAACCCGAAAGCAGAAGTGAAGGTGGACGTGCCCAATCAAACCGTCACCAATCTCACGACAGGCCGTAGCGAGCAGTTCCCCATCAACAGCTACAAGAAATACTGCTTGATGAATGCTTACGACGACATAGATTTCCTCCTCTCCAATAAAGATAAAATAGTAGATTGGGAGACTAGTCGTTTGGTCGTTTAGGTATATTACCTACGCCAATCGGTACCTTTCCCAAACGACAAAACGACCAACCCCCTAAACGACCAGTTATGATAGAAATAATGGATACTACGCTGCGCGATGGCGAACAGACGAGCGGCGTAAGCTTCATGCCTCACGAGAAGCTGATGATTGCTCGTGCCTTGCTGCAGGATTTGAATGTTGACCGCATCGAGGTGGCAAGCGCGCGTGTCTCGGAAGGTGAGATGGAGGCCGTCAAGAACATCTCTCGTTGGGCAAGCCAGAATGGCAAGCTTGATAGGGTAGAAGTGCTCGGTTTCGTTGATGAAACGAAGAGTGTGGACTGGATTGTGGAAAGCGGTTGCCAATGTATGAACCTCCTTTGCAAGGGAAGTCGGAAGCATTGTGAAGGCCAATTGCACAAGACACTCGAAGAGCATGCTGTCGATATCCGTCGAACGATTGACTATGCAAAGTCGAAAGGCGTCAGCGTTAATGTTTACCTCGAGGACTGGAGCAACGGCATGAAGGACAGTCCCGACTATGTCTTTGCCTTGATGGACAAGCTTAGCGAGATGCCGATAGAGCGCATCATGTTGCCCGACACACTTGGCATCCTCAATCCGATCGAGCTTTCCGGCTTCATGAAGCAAATGGTGGAGCGTTATCCATCGTGTCGTTTCGACTTCCACGCCCATAATGATTACGACCTTGCCATCAGTAATGTGCTTGCCGCCGTTACTGCTGGTTGCCAAGGCATCCATACAAGCGTGAATGGCTTGGGTGAGAGGGCTGGTAATGCGCCTCTTGCCAGCGTGCAAGCCGTCCTGAAAGACCATCTTCATGTCCTCACTCATATTGACGAGAGCCGCTTGGGCGAGGTGTCTCATCTTGTGGAAAGTTACAGCGGCATTGCCATTCCGCCAAACAAACCCATTACCGGCGAGAGCGTCTTTACGCAAGTTGCTGGCGTCCATGCTGATGGCGACAACAAGGCCGGGCTTTATCAGAATGCTCTTCTTCCCGAACGTTTCGGCCGAAAGAGGGAGTATGCTTTGGGTAAGAACTCGGGCAAGGCCAACATATTGAAGAACCTTGAAGAGCTTGGACTCGAGCTTTCTCCTGAGCAGACGAAACGCGTAACTGAGCGCATCATCGAGCTTGGCGACAAGAAGGAACTCGTCACGCAGGAAGACCTTCCCTATATCGTCAGCGATGTCCTGAAGCATGGTGCACCTGAGGAGCACGTCAAGTTGCTCTCGTATGTGGTGACGACTGCTTACGGGCTCAAACCTTTGGCTAGCGTTCGGCTTGAAGTGAATGGCGAGACCTACGAGGAGAGTGCTAAAGGCGATGGTCAGTTCGATGCCTTCGTGCGTGCCATTCGTCACATCTACAAGAACCGTCTCGGGCGTGACTTCCCTTGGTTGACGAACTACACCGTCAGCATTCCTCCTGGAGGCCGCACCGATGCCCTTGTGCAGACCGTCATTACTTGGAACTGGAACGACCGCATCCTCCGTACGCGAGGCCTTGATGCCGACCAGACCGAAGCAGCCATCAAGAGTACCATCAAGATGCTCAACCTGCTCGAAGACGAAAGTAAGGGTTAGTGCCAACATTGCTGCATGTTTTTCAGTAAGTCAAAGTTTCTTTTGGGATAAGGATGCGCCGCTGCGTGTCCTTATGTGTTGTTTGCCGCGTCCGGCATTGTGTTTTCGAATCATCACTGACTCGCAATTGAATTTCGGAGCGTCAGCCCTTGCAGAGAAGTTGATCAGGTTTCTGTGCGAAGAGACTTTATCTCTTAATTCCACCACAAAGGTACGAAAATTTTCCGACACTACCAAATTTCGGGCATCGATTTGGGCCGATTTTCAGCAGCAATTTGCGCAATTTTTGCAACGCATTGATTTTCAGCTCTGTACAACCGTACAAACCGTACAAGCGAAAAAAGAGACACACGAGGTTTGCTATATTATATTATTAAGGAAATAATTACTTATTATATAATATAATATATAGTCTTCGCATTTCTCAAAAAAATGGTTGTACG
>JAGCXU010000082.1 GCA_017961145.1 Bacteroidaceae bacterium
GGCGAAACGTTCTTCGTAGGTAAAGACGTGGCACAGGCGCTGGGATACAGTGATACACAAAAGTCAATACGTATGCATGTGGATGATGATGATAAGCTGACAAGACAAATTGTCCGGTCAGGTCAGAGACGAAAGGTCATCAAGAAGCTAATCAAATGACGCTGTGACAAAATGACACTTGTGACAAACGTTTTCGAGACACAGAATAAGCCCCACCGTTTCGCTGAACGGCGGGGCTTGTCGTTTTCAGTTTTCAGATCAAGTCTGCGGCGAGTTTACTTCAACAGTATCTTCTTTGCCGATCCGTCTGCAAAGCGGATGATATTGACGCCTCTTTGTAGTCCGTTTAGCTTCTGACCGCCCAAAGAATAGATGCCCGCTATCTCGTTGAGCCCGGAAGCACCTGTCTTCTCGATGGAATCGGGGATGGTGGGGCTGTAACCCTTCTTGGCTATGCCGAGGATGGTGGGTATCTTGCCCGATGTGATGGAAGTGAACGTGATGCCTTTCGTCCGCTTGTTCCTGTCGGCAGAAAGCGTGTATTCGAAGATGCGGAAGTTCGTGCGTCCGTCGAACTGGTCGGCGCTGTAGCCCGAACCTGCGCCTCGCTTGATGCGGTCGAGACCGTAGATGGCTTCTCCCTGACCTGCGCTGCCGCTGTACCAGTCGCTAATGGAGAACTGCTGGGCAGGTTCCGAAGTGCCGTCGTCGTAGTTGACCGCAGCCTTCAAGGTAGATGCGCCTTCAGCGGAAATGACGATGAAGTAGAGCTCTTCGCAATTGGCAGGATTCGCGAACTCGAGCATCTTGGCCGAATTGGCGGTCTTGAGCACCAGAGCGTTCTTGGCAGCGGGATTGATGGTATATTCGATGCCGCTGTTCGTGGTCAGTTTTCCGTCCGTAATGGGCAGGGAACCAGACCGTCTGACTTCTGGCGTGAAGAGGCACCAGCCCTGGTTGTCGAGCGTGGCATCCGTGAAGCTCGTCACGGGAGTGCCCTCTGCAAGAACATCGTCAGCCCAATTGGAAATCTCCACAGCTCCGTTGAGAGCGATGGCTCCCTCGAATTGCTCGTATGCCTCGACCTCTGCCATGGAGGGATAGAAATAGGCGTTGAGGGTGGACACGATGGCGAGATATTTCGTGTTCTTGTATTCCGGCAGGATGTACGACAGCTTGGAAACGCCATCCAAATCCGTGAAGGTCTTGATGGTCTGCATCGAAGAGAGGTCGTTGCCCACGCAAATCTCCACGGTCTTGGTTACCGTTCCCTCGTTTCCGTTGTCGTTCTCGCCGAAGTTATTGTCGGGAAGATAGACGACCACCTTGGAGATGTTCCATCCCTGGTCGGTGGGAGCCTCGAAGATAGACCAGAGGTCGCGCTTGTGGGTAGAGAAGTTTTCAATCTCCAAAAGACCTTCCGCGACTCTGTCTCCATCGGTAAGGGTGCTGATGTTGTACTCGTCGAACGTCGCCTCATAGGAATAGTCGGCCTTGAAATGGCGAACCTTAGCCGTCATTCCGGCAAGGATGTTGGGCTGGGTGTCGGAATCGATTGTCAGGGAAAGTGTACGCTCCTGATAGGCTCCACCATTGTTGATGGTGATGGTTATTTCGTCCTTTCCGAAAGCAATGCCGGCATAAATGGGAACCGTGAAGGTCTGTTTTGCCACATTCTCCGTAATCTTTCCGATGGTGGAATTGCCCGTAGCGGACTTTGCCGTGCAGACGAAATAGTCCTCTCGCTTGTCACCTCCCAGGTCGTAGTGCACCGTGATGCCCTTGCTTTCGCCGGCAAAGAGCTTCGTTTCCTTAGGCTCGATGGTCATCGTAAGATTGTTGTCTTCCCTGCCATACACTTCGAACTCCCAGATGCGCAGCGTTCCGTTCACGTGGGGACGCAGTCGGACATAACGAGCCTTCACGGGAGCGATATAGTCGCTCTTGATGGAAATCTTCTCGTTGCCAGGAGTATGGTTGTCAACAACCGTTTGCCAATTGACACCATCTTGCGACAGTTCGATAGTATAAGTGTCGATTTGGTCTACACCCGATTCCGGACCTGCATTTCCGTCGTAAATGACGAAACCGTAGATGCGATAGGCGCCTTCTGCATCGAAGACCACTTCGTTGTCGGGAGAAATATTGCACCACTTCGAAGAGGTGGCGGATGGATTGGTCACGCCGTCGATTATCTTGCCAGGAACCTCGGTGGAATTTGTCGAACCGCTATAGCTGACAACCGTCTTTCCCCTGATAATGTTGTAAACAGAGTTCTGTGCAGCTGCATCGGCAAAGACGTCGAAAGCCTCGGCAGAATAGACCGTCGTGCCCACCTCGTTTGTGGCGGCAACCGTGAGCGATATCTTGCCTTCGGTATTCGCTTTGACCACAACGGACTGTTCCGTCAGGCTTCCCGAAACGAGCGTCACACCTTCGGGAAGTGTCCAAAGGTAGCTCGTAGGATGGCCAGTACAATTGGCTGTCACGGTAACCTCCTCGCCCACAAGCACATAACTCTTGGGAGCTACGGAATAGGTTACCTTCGGAGGTGCAGGAGCGGGATAGTTCACCTGAAGCTCGTTGGCAGGTTGCTCCACACCATCTTTCATGACGGGCACGACGAGCACGGAAACATAGCTGTCGGAACCGTTTCTTTCGAAACTGGGAATGTAGAAACCCTCGTCGCGAGTCTGTCCGACGAGTTTCTTTGTGCCGTCCATCGTCTGGGTATAGATGTCGAAATGGTCGAAATCGCTCGTCCAATCGTATTTCCAAGTGACGCGAATGTCACCCCTTTCTTCGCCCAATACGCTTGTAGTTGACAAGTCCCTAACTACCACGGGGGTGGGCGAATAGTTTGCAGGCAGGACTGCCACTTGACCGATGTTGAACGAATAGTTCGTCAGTTGGGCGGCAGCTCTGATATTGAAGCCAAGCATGTAAATCGTCTTTCCGTTGAGAGAAGAGAGGTCGAAATCGCAAATAGTCCAGCCATTTTCCGTTGTCGATTCGCCCGACAGGGTTACATCAGGCTCCAAAGAACTCTCGGTAGAAAGTTTCGCCTGCAAAGTGACACGTCGCGACGACTTGTAGACAATGCGGAAAATGCCGCCATCGGTCACGGGGATCTGCGTCTTGTACAAACGAACCAAATGGCTGCTGGACGACAATGTGCCCGAAATCTTGAAGCTTGAACCTACATTCCAAGCATCGTCCCAATCAATACCTACAGAAAGTCCAGAGCTATGTTCAATCCACCAACGCCAAGTCGGTAACACGCTTTGCATGCCTGAATGATACCAGTCGGTAGTTCCCCTGATCTCACCCCTTACGAAGCGATGCTTGCCATTGCCCACTGCCATATCGCTCACAAACGGCATGGAAGTGATTGCTGAACGCTCCAGGACACGACTTGACACACCTGGGAAACCGCTCGAGGGAACGACCGTCGGGTCGGAATTGGTGTTTACCCACATGTCCTCTTCATTGTCGAAGACAGTTTTTGCGATGGGATAAGCCGTTTCGCCATGGCAGTCACTTGCCGACTTGAAGGCTCTCTTTGCAGGATCTTCCCAAATCTTCGTCTCCGGACAGAAAAGGTCGAGCGAACCCACATGACCAGTTGTAGGCATTGCGCTGTTCAGAGCAGATGTCCAACCCAAGTGGCCGGCTTGCGCCAACTCGATGCCTGCATAAATCTTCGAGAAAGTCTGTGCTTCGCTACAATTCATCTGAGAGGCATAGCCACGATAATTGCCGACAGCACCATACTCCAGGAATTGCGAAGTGTTGATGTGCGTATTGAGAATGCCGATATTTGGTGAGCGTGAAGCATTGTACCACTGCAACTCCATTTGCGTGTTCGGATCGTCAGCCATCGCTGCAGCATAGAAATCCTTGAAGAAAGCTTCCCACTCGCTTTGCGAACCGCCACCGGTCTCTTCGTTGATAAACCAACCGTCAAAACCGTAGTATTTAGCCATTTCGTAGAGTTTGATAGCCATCGGATAATGACCATCTTCTTTTGCCAACATCTCACGAACCCAGACCTGCGTGCCGCCAAAAGCTGCAGGTGGGAAGAAAATGTTACCTAACGATTTAACGCCGCTCTGGTGAGCTGCATCGGTAGATCCGGCAGGAGGGATGTTGATAATACCCTCGGAAGCAGCACCAGCCCAATAGACTAACTTATCCATATATTGCCAATAGGTTGGCTGATAACCGAGGAAGTTACCCAGTTCTCCTTGCGACGGGCAGAGAGAACAAGTAGGATAGAGGATGGTGGAGTTGCAAATCTGTCCGTCATAGAATTGCGTGGAATTGGCTTTCATCAAGGCAGGTTCCTTAAAACGCTTTTGTAAAGGAACCTTCGCAACATTGAACACATCATCGGGATTAGAGCCTGGTGTCCAGTTCTTGATGTCTTCTGGATGGCAGCATACATTGAAAGGTTGCTGAGCAAAGCCTGTTGTCGAGGCTGCCAACAAGATAACTGCCGAAAGATAAAGGTGTTTTAAGTTCATAATGAGTGTATTTAGAAAACTGTATTATCTGAAGTTGTTATAGGTTTTTCTATTGCCATTATCGTCCATCGTATCATCCACATCCCACCAGAGGCGCGTGCTTTGGCGGTTCTTTTCCTGCAGCTCGGCATTGTTCTGATAGTATTGGTTCTGGCTCTCGCTATTGGGATAGAGGATTCGCTTGATGAGGTGACGGTCGAGAATCGGGTCGCCAGATGTGTTTGTGACGACGCCTGTCTCGACATCATACATACCCTCGAGGGCAGGATAGTCCGTGCGTCGGAAGTCGGCCCAACCTTCGTTGCCGTTCGGGAAGACTGCCATCCATTTGTGGGTGATGAGTGCTTCGAGGATGCGTTCGTTGTCGCCGCTCTGGAACGTTCCATCGTTGAAAGCGACCACGCCATCAATATAGGATTGTGCATCAGCTGCATTCACTTCGTAATGTTCCATCGATGCTTGTATGCCGGCACGCACATAATCCTCTACGCTCATAGTCAGTTCTGTACCGCTCCAGCCACGAAGTACCGCCTCGGCCTTAAGGAAAAGGCTCTCCGCATAACTGAGCCAGACGTGCGGACGGCAGTAGTTGAAGTAGAAGTCGGGATTCAAGTCCTTCGATGCGGGCTTGGGTTGCGTCTTGGTCAAACTATAGTTGAGGACGGACATCGAGACGGCATCGTCTTGAGCGTTACGATGACAGCCGGCATAATCCTCGCGAAGTGACTCCTCGCCTGCTGCAAGGGTTTCGGATGTCATGTGGGTTCTATACCAACATTTCAGGCATCGCGGGTCGATGACCTTCGTCGTGCTACCAGTTCTGCCCGTCTTGATGGTGTACTCAGCACCGCCTGTAGAAAGATTCCTGTAGAACTGTTCCATGTCCCACGACAGGACGAACTCGCCGCCATAAGCCACCGAGCACATCGCCATGCCGTTCTCGTCGCCTCCGGCATCCTCGCCTCCGATGCTCACAGGAGCATATTTGGGGACTGTCTGCATGTTGTCTTCATTCGATTCAAGCAGGCCGTACTCGTTCGAGAGTGCTGCCTCGCCTTCCATCTTGGCGCGTTCGGGGTCAACGTTAGAGATGCGAAGTGCCATACGCAAACGCAAGGTGTTGGCGAAACGAAGCCATTTCAAGTCGTCACCAAAGTAGCAGATGTCGTCGTCGGTAAGGTTGTACTGGCTCTCGTCATTCGGTTTGATGGAGTCGACGGCCTGTTCGAGCATGCGGAACATACAGTCGTAAATCTCCTCTTGGGTGTTGTATGCCACATTGTTCTGCTCAGGAATCTTTGCTTGCACATACTCTTTGCAGGGCATGTCGCCATAAGTATCTGTATGAGCTAACAAAACGAATGCCATATAGATACGCACCTTGTAGAACATGTTTTTGTAGCGTTCAGGCGTATCATTGAACTTGAGGGCACGAAGAATGTTGCGGTATTCCGTGCAACGTTGGTTGTAGAAGTCTTCCCAACGATATGCCGACCAACCATCCGTATATCCGTATCTTGGCGAACCATTCATGTGCTTCGGCTGATTGTATGCTCCATAACCTGAATAAATATCGTGGGTGAGGTTTGTGGCTCGCTGGTATTGCGAGTAATAACTCTGATAGAGGAAGGAGCGCAAGTCGTTTGGCACGGCGCTGATATGCTCTTTCCAATAGGCAGAGTCTTCTGCCGTGACGGCA
>JAGCXU010000083.1 GCA_017961145.1 Bacteroidaceae bacterium
CCTCAACTTCCTTCGTGCTTGCAAGGGAGAAGAAAAGACACGCTCTCCCTTCCAGATTGCAGGCGTGTTGTGTCAGGTCTTCTGCCTCGGCGTAATCGCTCAAAGACTGAACACCCAGCTCTTCTTCGACCCGCGAACAAAGAAGTTCACCAACAACGAGTTTGCAAACGCAATGCTTTCCGGCATGCCTCCTCGCCGTGGATGGGAAGACTTCTACAAGTTAGATTAAAGACAAAAAAGGATAACAAAACAATAATTACAACAATGAAAAAGATCATATTGGCAATGGCAATGTTGGCCATCTTGCCAGTTTCAGCAAAAGTAAAGAAGGCAGTCACTCAGCCTGCTCCCGTTCCAACAACGGATAATGTGCTAACCGAACAAGAACAAAGAGAAGGCTGGAAACTCCTTTGGGACGGCCAGACAACCAATGGATGGCGTGGAGCAAAGCTGCAGACCTTTCCCCAGAAAGGTTGGCGCATCGAGGATGGTGTGCTGAAAGTGGAAGCTGCCAATGGTGCCGAAAGCGGTAATGGCGGTGACATCGTAACAGATAAAACCTACCACAACTTCATCTTGAAGGTCGATTTCAAGATTACCGAAGGTGCCAACAGCGGCATAAAATACTTCGTCGACCCTGACATGAACCAAGGCGAGGGCAGTGCAATCGGCTGTGAATTCCAGATTCTCGACGACCTTCGCCATCCCGATGCAAAGCTCGGTGTGAAGGGCAATCGCAAACTTGCCTCTCTCTATGACCTCATCCCAGCTCCTGAGCAAAAACCTTTCGACATTACCACTTGGAACACAGCCACAGTCATTGTGCAGGGCAATCATGTCGAGCATTGGCTCAACGGCGTGAAGATGCTCGAATATGAGCGCAATACGCAAGAGTGGAACGCACTCGTGGCATATAGTAAGTATAAGAACTGGCCCGACTTTGGCAACCGTGATGGTCGTATTCTCCTGCAAGATCATGGCAACGAGGTTTGGTTCAAGAACATAAAGATTAAGGAATTCTAATATGAAGAAGCTCATTCTGGCAGTCATTGCCGCTCTCTTTTGCGCAAACACATTTGCGATAGACGACCCTGTACAATATGTTAACCCACTCGTCGGTTCTCATTCTACTGGTGGTTTGTCTACGGGTAATACCTATCCAGCCATCGCTCTTCCTTGGGGTATGAACTTCTGGACACCTCAAACAGGCAAGATGGGCAATGGATGGTGCTATACTTATGATGCCGAGAAAATACGCGGCTTCAAGCAAACTCACCAGCCAAGTCCTTGGATGAACGACTATGCGATGTTCAACATCATGCCCGAGTGCGGCGAGGCTCCCATCTATGATGAGGACAAACGCGCAAGTTGGTTCAGTCACAAAGCTGAGGTGAGCAAGCCACATTATTATAAGGTATATCTCGCAGATTACGATATTACGACCGAGATAGCACCCACAAATCGCGCTGCCATCTTCCGTTTCACAATGCCAGAAGGCAAGAGTTTCGTCATCGTCGATGCCTTCGATCGTGGCTCTTACGTGAAAATCATTCCTGGAGAAAACAAGGTTGTTGGCTACACAACTCGCAATAGTGGCGGTGTTCCACGTAATTTCAAGAACTATTTCGTTCTGCAATTCGACCGTCCATTCACTTATACATCGACTGCCGATGAGGGCAAGGAGGGTAATAACCTCGAGATGCAGAGCAGACATGCAGCTGCAGCCGTTGGTTTCCAGACAAGGAGAGGCGAACAAGTCAATGTTCGTGTAGCAAGTTCCTTCATCAGCATCGAACAAGCAGAGCAGAACCTCAAAGAACTTGGCAGCAAGAGTCTAGAGGAAATCTCAGAAGCAGGCCGTCAGGAATGGAATAAAGTCCTGAGTGTTATCGATGTTGATGACAAGAGCGACGTTGACAGGTTGCGTACTTTCTACAGTTGTCTTTATCGTAGCACCCTTTTCCCTCGCAGCTTCTTCGAGATTAATGCGGCTGGCGAGGTTGTGCATTACAGTCCTTACAACGGGCAGGTCCTTCCTGGTTACCTTTTTGCAGATACTGGTTTCTGGGACACCTTCCGTGCTCTTTTCCCGTTGGTTAACCTGATGTATCCTGGTATGAGCCAGAAGATGCAAGAGGGTTGGGCCAATGCATACAAGGAAAGTGGCTTCCTGCCAGAGTGGAGTGCTCCAGGTCATCGTGCCTGCATGGTGGGCAATAACTCTGCTAGTGTCGTTGCAGACGCTTATCTCAAGGGCATCAGAGGCTATGACATCGATGCACTTTGGGAAGCTGTCAAGCATGGAGCAAATGCTGATTTGCCCCGCACAACAAGTGGCCGTAAGCAATGGCAAACGTATAACAAGTTGGGTTATGTTCCTTACGACAGCATTAACGAGAGTGCGGCTCGAACTTTGGAGTATGCTTTCGATGACTGGAGCATTTATAAACTTGGCCAAGCCCTTGGCAAACCAGAGAAAGAGATTAAGGTTTATGCAGAACATGCCATGAACTACAAGAATCTCTTCGACAAGAGTCACAATCTGATGCGTGGTAAACTTGCTAATGGCGAATGGGCTCCCAACTTCAATCCTTTCAAGTGGGGCGATGCTTTCACTGAGGGCAATAGTTGGCATTATTCGTGGAGCGTGTTCCATGACCCGCAAGGACTTATCGATTTGATGGGTGGAAACGATGTCTTCAACCAGATGCTCGATAGTGTATTCATCCTTCCTCCTATCTTCGATGACAGCTATTACGGAGGTGTTATCCATGAGATTCGCGAGATGCAAATCATGAACATGGGCAACTATGCACATGGCAATCAGCCCATTCAGCATATGATTTACATGTATAACTACAGCGGTCAGCCTTGGAAGACGCAGTACTGGCTGCGCGAGACCATGAATCGCATGTATAATGCTCATGCCGACGGTTATTGCGGAGACGAGGACAACGGCCAGACTTCTGCATGGTATATCTTCACGGCTATGGGTTTCTATCCCGTTTGTCCTGGCAGCGGCGAGTATGTTCTTGGTGCTCCTTACTTCAAGAAGATGACTTTGCATCTTGAGAATGGCAAGGATGTTGTCATTTCTGCTCCTCAGCAGAGTGACGAGAACCGTTATGTGGGAACCCTCAAGGTTAATGGTGCAGAGTATGGTAAAAACTTTATCAAGCACACGGACCTCGTGGATGGAATGAAGATGGACTACACAATGCAGGCACAACCCAACCAGCAACGTGGAACGACTGCTGAGGCTGCTCCCTATTCATTCAGCAAAGAGTACAAACCTGCCACAAAAGGTAAGAAAAAGAGATAAAAAGAAAAAACTATGAAACGACAGTTAATCCTCATTCTTGGCATGCTTGCTTGGGCAAGTTATGCTGCTGCGCAATATACCATCACCTATGATGATGAGGCTGAGTGGAAAGCGTATGACGACTTCAACGCAGCTTTCCTCGATAATTCGCGCAACATCTATAAGGCTGACACAAAGCAACCCAATGCCGACCATCGTGGCAACGGCTATCGGGATAATGATGTTAGTGGTTGTGCAGCAGCCATTTGGTGCCAGGCCATCATGTACGATATGGTCATCAACGCCTACAATCGTGCCAAGTTTGAGGGTGATGCTGCTCGAGTAAAAAAGTACAAGGAGTTGCACGACAAGATTTATAGTGGTGAGAAATCGCACTATGTCAACTTCGACTTCCACAACCCCAATACGAACAATGGCTGGTTTGTCTACGACGATATTATGTGGTGGACTTGTGCTTTGGCTCGTGCTTATGAGACTTGTGGCAAGTCGGAATACCTGTTGAACTCTGAGAAGAGCTTCTGCAGGGTATGGTATGGTTCTGCCAAGGTAAAGGATGATGGCTCGTATGCCGACCCAGCTCGCTTCGAAGGCAAGTATGGTGGCGGTATGTTTTGGGAGTGGCAGCCCATCGCTCAAGCCAAGCCTCATCAGCCTGGCGACTTCCGTTCGGCCTGCATCAACTTCCCTACTGTCATCGCGGCTTGTTTGCTTCATCGGCTTGTTCCTGAGGGAAGGACTCCTCCAACTTCAACTCGTCCCACGAAACAGACAAAGGAGTGGTATCTCGAGAAAGCCAAGGAAATCTATGCTTGGGCAGATGGTACGCTTGTCAACAGTTCTGGCCGAGTGGCTGACGGCATTCATGGTGGCGGCCCTGAGTACTCAGACCACCTCTACAATCAGGCCACATATATTGGCGCAAGCTGCTTGCTCTACAAACTTACTGGCGAGAGCAACTATCTGTCGAAAGCCAAAAAGGCTGCCGACTATGTGATAAACAACATGTGCACCAATAATATTCTCAAATATGAGAACGGCTATGAGCAAGGCATATATGCCGCCATCTATGCGCAATATATGAGGATCCTCATCTACGACTGTGATTTGGACTATAATTCGACGAGGACTTACTTGTTGCATATCCAACGAAATATCCAGAGGGCCTATACCTACAGAGACCAGACTCGCGGCATCCAAAAAGGGAACTTCGCTCAGCGGACATCGGAGAGCGATGTTGTGGAGAGTTATGGAGCTAGCGGTATGCCTGCACTTATGCTGATGTTCCCTGCCAGAGATACTGCGACACCTATAGATGAGGTTAAGGACGAGGCGAATAATGGCCCGTCTGATGTCTATGCTCCTGATGGGAAAATAGTCAGGAAGAACGTCACCCAAGAGCAGTTGGCACAGCTCGACAACGGTCTTTACATCTTTCAGAGGAAGAAATATCTCGTCAAGTGAATAAACGCCTCCAGTGTTAAAGCCAAACGACTGCAGTGACGTTTGCCATTGTCACGTTTGACGTTTGCCATCGTCACACGTGAAGTTTGCCAATTACACGTGCCACGTTTTCAATCAAGCCATGGGATAACGTAAAAACTTGAAAACTATGAAGAAAACGGTATTGTATCTGCTGGCAATGATTGCCCTTATTGTTGGGCTCATGTATGCTGGAATCCGTTGTGTCGACTACTTCAAGAATCGGTCGGCAAGGCCGTCGAAGGACTTCAGCCAGTTTGTGGCCATAACAGATGTTGTACCTGATGCCATCCTCGAAATAAGGTACTTCAGCACTTACAATTTCGTTGGAACTCGTGTCGACGGCTACCTCCAGCCGACAGCTTTGCTGACGAAAGTGGCCGCAGACAGTCTCAAAGCAGTTAGCGACGAACTGAAGACTTTGGGCTATCGCTTGAAAATTTATGATGCTTATCGCCCCCAGAAAGCCGTCGACCACTTTGTTCGCTGGGCAGAAAACATTCCTGATACCTTGATGCGGCAGTTCTTCTATCCTGACCTCGACAAGAGCGTGCTCTTTGATGAAGAGTATATTGCTGCCAAGAGCGGGCATACAAGGGGCTCTACGGTTGACCTGACTCTCTTCGATATGCGGACAGAAAAGGAGTTGGATATGGGCGGAACGTTCGATTGGTTTGGCCCTGAGAGTCATCCTGACTTTTGTGGTAACCCTGATACACAGGAGTTTACGGGCGACAACAGCAAGAGTCTCGCAGGTCGCAGCATCACTTCCGAGCAGTTTTGCAATCGCATGATTCTTCGCGAAGCCATGATGCGCCATGGTTTCAAGCCGTTCCCAACAGAGTGGTGGCACTTCTCGCTTGTCGACGAACCCTTCCCCGACACCTATTTCAACTTCCCAGTTCGGCAGCTTTAACCTTTTGCAGGAATCTTTGCTACAAGTCCGCCAATAGTGCCCAGGCAAACACCTATGGTATTGGCGGCAAAGTCGAGCCATTCGCCACTACGGCAAGTGGTCAGGTATGTCTGTGCCAATTCCATCAGTCCACCAAAGGCGATGGGAGAGAGGAAAGCAAGAAGCAGCAGTTTCCATGTGTCCCATTTCAAGTGGGAACGTCTGTATTCCAGCCAGATAACCAGTGTCAGCACTCCATACATTACCATATGTGTCCATTTGTCGGCAAGAGGAACGTGAACTCCCACCTTCACATCAGGAATGGGCAACAAGGAAAGCAGGACAATGCAGGCTGCCACAAAGAGTGCTAAGGGGTAGCGGCACAAGTATTTATGTAGCATATAAGTACTCTTTTTCTGTATTTTGCTGCAAAGATACGGCTTTTTTATGTATATTTGCAACGATTTTTGTGAAAAACTGCGCCACATGAATTCGGGTAATACAGCAAGAGGAAGCTTCGGCAGTCAGCTGGGAGTCATCTTGGCTTCGGCTGGTTCGGCTGTTGGCTTAGGCAATATCTGGCGTTTCCCCACCGAGGTTGGAAAGGGTGGGGGAGCAGCCTTCATCCTCATCTACCTTGGCTTCATCTTCCTGCTAGCCATGCCTGTCATGATAAGCGAGTTCGTCATCGGACGCTCTGCTCGCAGCAATGCCATCGGAGCCTTCCAGAAGCTTGCACCAAAGAAGCCTTGGATAGCGGCAGGTATCATGGGTGTACTTGGAGGTTTCCTTGTGCTTTCCTTCTATTCCGTGGTAGCCGGATGGACCCTACACTACACGATTCAATCGGCTTTGGGACAGCTTCAAGGACCACTGACAACAGACAACGGACAACAGCCAACTGACTTCGGAGCAGCTTTCAATGCGTTTGTTTCTGACCCGTGGCAGCCTATCCTCTATCTTGCTGTCTTCCTCTTGTTGACTCATCTTGTTGTTGCTCGAGGCATTCAGCATGGCATCGAGCGCTATTCGAAACTCATGATGCCCATGCTTCTCGCAATCATCGTGCTTTTGGTGGCTTTCTCGCTGACAATGCCAGGTGCAGGGGAAGGCATTCGCTTCTTGTTGAAACCCGATTTGAGCGAGGTCACACCCGATGTTGTCCTTGGTGCCATGGGCCAAGCCTTCTTCTCTCTGAGTGTCGGACTGGGTTGCTTAGTGACTTATGCATCGTATTTCAGCCACGAAACAAGGCTGGTGAAGTCGGCTATGAATGTCTGCATCATTGACACGATGGTTGCAGTCTTGAGCGGATTCATCATTTTCCCAACGGTCTTTAGTGTCGGCATAGCACCTGATGCAGGTCCTGGTCTTGTCTTCATCACCCTGCCGAACGTCTTCTTGCTCAGTTTCAGCGAGATGCCCATCGTGGGTTATGCTTTTTCGCTCCTCTTTTATATTTTGCTATTGTTGGCAGCTTTGACGAGTAGCATAAGCATGCACGAGATATGCACAGCCTTTATATCCGAGCATTTCAGCCACAGTCGTCGCAAGGCCGCAGCCATAGTGACTTTCATTTGCCTCGTGCTGGGCAGCTTCTGCTCGCTCTCTTTCGGACCTTGGAAGGAAGTGACTCTCTTCGGTCGTGGCTTCTTCGATTTGTTCGATTACACAGTCACGAAATTCCTGATGCCCCTTGGCGGACTCCTGATAACCCTGTTTGTAGGCTGGTATCTCGACAGGAAACTTGTCGAGCAACAACTTACCAACGAAGGCAGCATCCCAGTTCGTACGATGAAACCGCTGCTTTTCCTCATCCGTTGGGTTGCCCCCATCGGCATTCTCGTCATCTTCCTGAACGAACTATTCCCGCTTTTCTTATAGATTGAGACACAGTAAAAGATGGAAACAAGACATAACTTTGGCAGCAAGTTGGGAGCCGTGTTGGCCTCTGCAGGGTCGGCCGTCGGCTTGGGCAATGTATGGCGCTTCCCTACCGAAGTGGGTAACAATGGTGGAGCAGCCTTCATCTTCGTCTATCTCATCTGCATAGCTGTCATAGGCATCCCAGTCATGATGAGCGAGTTCCTCATCGGTCGTCACACCCACGCCAATACGATTTCGGCTTTTGCAAAGCTTGCGCCAGGCAAGTGGTGGCGCATCGAGGGCATTGCAGGTGTCTTTGTCGCCTTCATGATACTGTCCTACTATATCGTCATTAGTGGCTGGACGCTCTTCTATCTTATAGAGTCTGTGGGTGGAAAGCTGCAAGCCGACCGCGATTACAGCGACGTCTTCACAGGTTTTGTCAGCAATCCCTGGATGCCGATACTGGCTGGAGTTGCCTTCATGGCATTGACGCACGTCATCATAGCCAAGGGAGTTCAGTCCGGCATAGAGCGTTTCTCGAAAATCATGATGCCCCTCTTGCTCCTCATCATCGGCATTCTCGTGGTATGTTCCTTCAGCATGCCAGGCTCTTCGCAAGGCTTGCGTTTCCTGCTTAAGCCAGACTTCTCGAAGCTGACGGCCAGCGTCATCCTCAGTGCTGTAGGTCAGGCTTTCTTCTCTCTCAGCCTTGCGATGGGTTGTCTCTGTACCTATGCATCTTATTTCCGAGCCGACACGAAGTTGCCCAAAACGGCAATGGGCGTGAGCATTATCGATACGATAGTCGCCATCTTGAGTGGCTTCATCATTTTTCCTGCGGTGTTCAGCGTCGAGGAGGTCAGTGTGGATGCTGGCCCAGGCTTGGTCTTCATCACTCTTCCCAGCGTCTTCAATATCGCTTTCAGTCATGTGCCCTGGCTTGGCTATATCTTCTCGAGCTTCTTCTACCTGTTGCTCTTGCTTGCAGCCCTGACCAGTGCCATGTCTTTGCATGAGAGTGTCACGGCTTACGTGCTGGAGGCTTTCCGCATTTCACGTAAGAAGGCAGCCATTGCCGTTTCCGTAGCTTGCATGACACTCGGCATAGCCTGCTCGCTTTCGTTTGGTGTATGGAGTGACTTGACACTTTTCGGCTTGAACATATTCGAGTTGTTCGACTTCACAGCCTCCAAGATCATCCTTCCCATCGGCGGCATCATCATCTGTCTCTTTACGGGTTGGTACTTGGATAGAAAACTTGTGGAGAATGAGCTGACGAATGGTGGCACTATTCGCTTCAGGCTGTTCCGCCTCTATTATTTCATCATTCGCTACGTCGCTCCCCTCGCTATTGCCGCAGTCTTCCTGCAAGAACTCCTGTCATGAAGCGTTTGCCCATATTCACACCCTCGCAGAGAAGAGGATTGCTAGTCATCGAATGTGTGCTGGTGGTAGGCCTGATTGGTTTTTCTGTGTGGTCTTGGCGACGTCCCAGCTCTGCGACGAAGGGAACAGAGAAGAGTGAAGAGAGGTCAGGTCATTCAGCAAGTCAATACATTTATGCAGTTGAAGAGGAGCCTTTCGAGTCTTTCCCCTTCGACCCAAACACGGCTGACTCTACGACTTTGCTGCGTTTGGGACTCTCTCCTTGGCAGGTCCGCAGCATCTATCGCTATCGAGCCAAGCATGGGCGCTACCATAAGCCGGAGGATTTCATGCGAGTGCCAGGCATGACTAACGAACAATGGGAGCGCTTGAAACCTTATGTGAGGATTGCAAAAGCGTTTCAGTACGTCGAACCAGAAGCGCGAAAGTCCTTCGTAGAGGAAACTTCGAGAGAGAAGATGGCTGCCGAAGTGAAGCAAGCCTGGCAGGATTCTTTCCCCAAACAAGAGAAGATAGTATTCGGACAAACCATCGACGTCAACACAGCCGACACTTCGCTCCTGAAGATGATTCCAGGCATCGCATCCAAAAGGGCTGCCAGAATTGTCGCTTACAGAAGACAACTTGGCGGCTTTGTTAATGTCGAACAGGCAATGGAAGCCATCGAAATGCCTGATTCTGTACTGAATTACATGACCGTTTCGCCTGTCGAAATCAAAAAGATTAACGTCAACAAACTCTCAGTTCAGCAGTTGATGAAGCACCCTTACCTCAGTTTCTATCAGGCCAGATCCATCTTCGAACACCGTCGCAACAAGGGAGATTTGCACACTCTCGACGAGCTTTCGCGCCTCGAAGGTTTCCACGCTTCCGACCTCGACAGGCTTCGTCCCTACATAACCTTCGAGTAGTTGGCAAACGTAACGTGTTATGTTGGCAAACTTAACGTGTGTCGTTTGCGATTTTAAAGTGTTACGTTTAGCAACGTCGCCTGCCTCGTATAATAATGTAGTTATTTGAGGATTTTGATGACGCTGCCGTCAGAACGACGCATGACATAGAGTCCGCCCTGACGGAGCTCGTCAAAAGGGAGCTTTCGGCCTTGCAAGTCGTAGAGCGCAACAGGACGCTCCCCATCAGTCATCCTTATCTCATCCCTCATCGAAGTGGCTTCGTCTTTTGCATCGATGCGTTGCAAGCGGAAGTGATCAACCTTGAACCAGCCGTGACTGTCGTTCGTAGAGCGCGTTCCGTCTGCCTTGAAGTTGCTTGAACGAATGCCAAGTTTCAGGCTCTCGCCATCTTCAAGAGTTACCATCACAGACATTGGATGCAAAGTCATCTTGCCTGCGCTTGAGGCTCCATAGCCCGCAAAGGTGTTGGTCTCGCCAGATGTGAGCATCGAAGCCATGTAGTCGCTTTCCTTGCCATAGTACTGGACCTTCTTGTTGGCAAAGAGTCGGCAGTTTGCCAGCTTGTCTTTTTGCACGCCAAGCAAGCACGTCACGAGGTAGGTACCTGCTCCAAGTTTGTTGGCAGGAATGGTCTGCGAGAGTTCGTAGGTGTTTGGCATGGGCTTTGCGCTTGCCCAATAGATGTTGATACCCCAAAGATGTTTGGCATCTTGGTTGATGCCCCAAGAATTGCCATTCATAGTGCCACTCGCTCTCCAGCCTTTAGGTACGCCACGAACGAGTCCACCCTGCGGATTGAGAGTACCAGCTGTGCCTCCATACTCGAAGTCAGGATTGGCGATGAGGTCTGTCAGGTCGTCTCCTCCAGCAAGGAAAGGTATGCTGGCTAGAGCGCTTACGCATAGTCCAGGGTCCATGAAACTGACGCGAACTTTGACCGTCTTGTCCTCCGTACTCGTATAGTGAACGGCGGCTGGGATGTAGCCTTGTGCCACCGTCTCGTCCCAAGCTTCAGTTCGTTCTGTCTGCTTGATGGAAATGACGCTAGCGGCTTTCCCCTCGACAGAAATGCCTACACGCAGGTCGTAGTTGGTGTTGAGGCGGAATGTCGGCAAGCAACGAACTTGAATGACATTGAGACCTTTCTGAACGGGCAATGTGTAGTCGGCGTAAGGAGCGTTGTTGGCTGAGGAATAAGCTTGCATGTCGAGTGGCCAGACGGTAGCGGTGGTGCCTCGAATGCCAAGCCCCTCAAGCGTCTTCACTGAGGAAGAAGCGCTTGTGTAGCTGCCTCCTGCAATAATCGTGACATTCGGCTGAAGCAGACTGCTTTCTTGCTCTGCTACATTGTCGGCAGTAGCAATGGCAGGCATCAGGTGTTGGCTCCAGTTGTTGGGCTTGTAGTCCATCATATTCTGCCACTTTCCGCTGGCAATGCCAGTATTGTATTTGTTTGTGAGCGTCACGATTTCGTTGAAGGCAGTCTGTGCTTTCTGTGCATAGTTGAGTGCCTTTTCGCCCTGTCCAGCCCAGGCGTAGACGAAACTTTGGCGTGCTCGAAGCAGTTTGATGTTCTGGTCGGCACAAGCGCAGACAGGGTACTCAATGAGCTCGTAGTAAGCATTGCGAAGTGCCGAGGGAATCTGCGAGCGCAAAGCAACTGCTTTCTGAAAAAGTTCCTGGTATTCTGCGATGCGTGCATCAATCTGTGCATTAGAGTGGTCGAAATGGCAAAGCTGAACATGCTCAGGCTTTGCTGCGATACCAAGACGATAGTAAGCCATCTTAATCTCATTGATGGCATCGGCATATTCCTCGCCAAAGGTGCGTGCAGCCCAGTCGTGGGTATAGAGATGAGCGCGTTCAGGTGTCCAACTATTGATATCCCAAGCGAGGTCCATGCAGAATTCCAGCTCCTCTTCGGCAGGCTTGATGTCGCCCACGTTGATAATCCACTGGTCTTGAATGCCTTGTGCATAAGCCTTGCAAAGTTCGTAACTGCAAAGCGAAGGCGAGATACTGCTGAGCCAGAGATAGGAGTCAGGAGAGCCCCAATAGGAAAGGTGGTAGTAGACGGCATTTCCACCTGAGCGAGCCTGTTCGGTTTGATTGGGCATCTGACGAATATAGCCATGGTTGTCGTCCACCCACATCAAGGTGACATCCTCAGGAACTTGCAGCCCAGCATTGTAGCAATCGAGCACTTCCTTATAGGGAATGAAGATTTGCGGAATGGTCGTTGGGTCGCCAATACTGTCAGTAAGGAGTTGACGCTGGTAGGCGATGATTTCCGTCAGGGCAGCCACGCGCTCGGCTGTGTTGCTGTAACCGTTGATGCCAGTATCGTGGACGCCTCTCATGCCCAAGGTATAGATAGCATTCTTACCTCGACTTTCGCCCACGCGCTCTGCCCAGTAGCGCTTTATCATGTCCTTGTTCGTCTTCCATACCCAGTCGCTGTCGCCGTGACCGCCGAACTTGTCGCCTGTCTTGCCCCATTCGTATTCATTATCCCTGAGCATCTGTTCGCAGTGGCTTGAACCCATGAAGATGTCGTATTTCATGATGAGAGGGATGTTCGTCTTTTCGAACCAAAAGGCGCGAGAGCCGGCATGCATGGCAGGCCAAAGAGTGTTGGCACGAAGGCGGAGCAGAAGCTCCATGATGGCTGCATAGGTTTTGGGACCGAAGTTGTTCAGGCTGGTGTCCATCTTCTTGGCAGCCCAAGGGCGAAGGCCGAAGTCCTCGTCATTGAGGAAGATGCCGCGGTACTTGACAGAAGGCGATCCGAAGATGCGTTTTCCAGGTGTTACATAGAGTTGCATTTTGACGGTTGGTGTGACATCTGCCCACCAAATCCAAGGCGAAACGCCCATCATGCGACTTAGTTCGAACATACCATAGGCAGTGGCTCGAGGCTGCGAACCGAAGATGACGAGGGCTTTTTCCACGCCTTCCATAGGATTGTCGATGACCTGCATGCCAAAAGCTTCCCACTTTCCTTTGACATCGCTCACGTCTATCTTGCCTTCGGAAATGAGCTGGTCGATGTGGCTCGACTGTCCGATTGTGCCAACAATGATGGGAGATTTCAACGAAGTGGGCTCTGCCTTATATTTCATAAAAGTCTTCTTCGTGACTGCTTTCAGGTCGGAAAGGAGACAGTCGATTACCGTCACTACCACTTCGGCATCGTTAGCATCGTAGAGAACGATGGCTTTATCGGTTGAAACGGAACCTGCAATCGTGAAGCAACCATCGACAGGAGAGCTTACGACTTGCAGTCCGTCGGCTTTTGTAGTCAGCGAAAAGAGTTGCAGACAAAGTGCAATCAGAAGGAGATATCTTGTTTTCATGCGAAATGTGTTTTATCGAAATTCGTGATGCAAAGATAGAAAATCCTTTTCAAAATTGTACAATCTTTGCCAAGAAATTCGTTTTATTTGCACTTTTCTGCAAGGAAAGAGGCGTTTTTCGCTATGATTTGAGCAGAAACGAAGTGTGTCTGGTTCCTGTTTAAGGAATGAGCATCGAGCTGTCACCATAGCTGAGAAAGCGGAAGTCGTGGCTCAAAGCATAGTCATAGACATCGTGCCAACCCTCACCAATAAAGGCGCTTACCAAAAGCAGCAAGGTGCTTTGTGGCTGGTGGAAGTTGGTAATCATCTGACGGACAATGTGATACTTGTAGCCAGGAGCTATGATGATCTGAGTGCTGGAGTGAAGGATTTCCTCATCTCGCTCGTCCATATAGTGGAGCAGGGCTTGGAGGGCTTCCGTCTCAGAGAGCGAATTGTCGTACTCATATGGCATCCATTGAGGGACATGCAGAGGGGACCCTTCTAAATCTCCCCTTAAAGGTGAGACTTTCTGCCCTGAATTCTCCCCCTTTAAAGGGGAGTTAGAGAGGGTCTTTGCAAGGACTCCCATATAATAAAGGCTTTCGAGGGTGCGAACGCTGGTTGTTCCAACTGCAATCGCTTCTGCATTGTGAGCCAGAAGTCGCTCGATGGTGTGACGATGGACGGCAATGTGTTCTGTGTGCATATCGTGCCCTCCTATGTCTTCGCTCTTGACGGGTCGGAAGGTTCCTGCTCCCACATGAAGCGTCACTTCTTCCCTCTCAATCCCTTTAGCATCGATGTCTGCAAGGACGCGTTTCGTGAAATGCAGTCCTGCAGTTGGGGCCGCAACCGATCCTTTTATTTTGGAATAGACAGTCTGATAGGTTGTCTTGTCGCTTTCCTGCGTCTTGCGGTTGAGATAGGGTGGGATGGGGAGTTCGCCAACGGCATCGATGACCTCTGCGAAAGTCAAATCCTTGTCCCAAGTGAACCTGATTTCCTGACTTGTTCCATGAACACCCATTCGTTCCGCAGAGAGTTTGAATTTTGAATTTTGAATTTCGAATTCCCTCGTCAGAGGTCCTTCCTTCCACTTCTTCAGGTTTCCTACGAGACAATACCACGAGCAAGAGCCCTTCTGAGCGAAGTTCTCCTGATATTCCACAGGGTTTGCCGGCTCCAAGAGGAACACTTCGATGAGGGCACCGTCCTGAGCCTCGCCTTTGCGAAAATGCAGTCTGGCTTGGATGACTCGCGTATTGTTGAAGACCATCAGGCTTCCCTCGGGCAGCAACGATGGCAGGGAGCGAAACACCGTCTCGCTGATTTTGCCACCTTCATAGACAAGCAATTTGCTGCTGTCTCGCTCGGCCAAAGGGAATTTTGCTATGCGATGGTCGGGCAAAGGATAGTCGTAGTCGCGTATCTGAATGTGCTTTGTGTCCATAAACGAGCACAAAGGTACAAAAAAATGAAGAATGAAGAATGCAGAATAAAGATTTTTTGCTATATTTGCATCAGAATTAACTCATAAACTCACAAACTCATAAACTCACAAACTCATGAAACTGACAGGAAGAAGAGAAAGTACAAACGTCGACGATCGTCGTGGAATGACTGCTGCCAAAGCTGGTGGCGTAGGCATTGTCGGCATCATTATTGCCCTGCTGATGACTTTCCTCTCTAAGGGCAGTCTGAACATTGCTGACCTCATCAGCTTGGCACCAAGCATGATGGGCGAGGTGACGGAGCAGGCTGAAGGTGGTCGCGAATTCACAGAGGAAGAGCAGGCTCTGGCAACGTTTTCGAAGCAGATTCTTGCTGGAACGGAAGACGTCTGGACAGAGCAGTTCAAGAAGATTGGCCGCACTTACGAGCCTCCAAAGATGGTGCTCTATACGGGTGCAGTTCAGACCGGTTGCGGCAATGGCTCGGCAAGCATGGGCCCCTTCTATTGCTCGGCCGACCAGTGCCTCTACATCGACCTCTCCTTCTTCACTTCGATGAAGCAACAACTGGGTGCTGACGGCGACTTCGCCTATGCCTACGTCATTGCTCACGAAGTGGGACACCATGTGGAATACCTGCTTGGAACGCTTGGAAAGGTGCATCAGCAAATGTCGAAGCTCAACTCTACTGAGGCCAACAAGCTGAGTGTCCGCCTCGAACTCCTTGCCGATTTCTATGCAGGCGTCTGGGCTTATCACGACAATAAGATGTTCGGCAGTATCGAAGACGGCGACCTCGAGGAAGCCATCCGCTGTGCTCAAGTCATCGGCGATAACTATTTGCAGGAGAAGGCTCGCGGTTATTCCCAGCCTGAAACCTTCACCCATGGCACAAGCAAGCAACGAATGAAGTGGCTCAAGCTTGGTCTTCAGACTGGTGATATCAGGAAGGGAACGACCTTCCAATGCAGTGACGCAGAACTCTAAAAGAACGGAGATCGGATAAAGAAAGAGCACTCTTCCAATTGGGAGAGTGCTCTTTGTATCAAGACCTTCTTCCTGTTCTCGATGTAAATGCCTTGAGTGGGTTTGCGATGCGATAAACTATTACTTGGCTCTTTTCTTTGTAACTTTTATATAACGTCGTTCGGAGTCTCCAGCAACTGCAACTCCATCGTATATTTTCCCTTTGCGAGGAAGGACAATCGTCTTCAGGTTGGGACAACGGTAGAACATATCCATACAGAATAACTTCTTGTGGGTAAAGGCGTTATACGTGTAATGGTTGTCATCGCTTTTCGAAATGCGATGTCCCTTGCCATTAAGTTTCTGCCGTTTCAGACTCTTCCATTCAGTCAGGTTCTGAGCCTTTACCTTCGCATCCAACTCCCCATACGCCTCTCCCAAAAGGACATAGTAGGCATCCTCTGTTGTGACAACAAAAGGTGAAACAGGTCGATATTGGCTCTCTGCAAGGGCATATTCATGATCGTTGAAAGATGCTTTGGCATCATGGCCAAATTCAATCCGTCTTGGCTCATAGCGTTGAGATGATGTACCCGCTAAAATTGTTTCCTCAGCCTTTTGGATTGTCAGATAAGGCACTTCGCTCGAGACTATTGTTGCATCCTGCAGGTTTAACAACTTTAGCCTGCCGCGACCATCTGCTTCAGCCATTTTACGGAGCACTTTGATATCGGCAGAGTTCAACTTTCCTGAGATGACAAGATACTGGCAAGTGTCTTGCTGGGCCTGTGTCAATATCGCAGAAAGAGTTCCAGGCTTTTGGACCATTACTTTAACAGGTTCTTGGCTGGAAGTGGAAAGCAGCCAAGGAAGGAAGCAAAAAAGAATCAATACGCGTTTCATAATAATGTCTTTGAGGTTTTTTTTGTTGCAAAGTTATGAATTTTTTAAGTAACCACCAAATAATTCATGTCAATTCATCGGTTCTTTTCTGCAATTTTTCGCAATTCCACTAACTCATGAAAATTGCAGGAAAAATCAAAAACACTCTACACTCTACACCAATGCCACTTAAGTAATTATATGTCAATCATATACATGGGTGAAGAGTTGGTGAAGAGTGGTGAAGAGACTCTACACCTCATTACTTATTAGTATCCAATAGGTTAAAGCAGGTTGGTGTAGAGTGTAGAGTGTTTTTGCAAAACTACCTACAGTTAATTCTCAAACGACCTTAAGGTAAATTGCAAACGACACACGTTAAGATTGCAAACGACACACGTTAAGATTGCAAACATAACACGTTAAGTTTGCCGACGACCTTGCATGTGTTTTTCGTCGCAATTATTTGCTTTTGTCCTCGCTTCTTCGTACCTTTGCGGAGACAAAACAGCGAAACGATGAAGATAGGCGATCATGTGCGCTTCCTCTCCGAGGTGGGAGGTGGCAGAGTGAGTGGCTTCCAAGGGAAGAACATTGTCCTCGTCGAGGATGAAGACGGCTTCGAGATACCGATGCAGGTGAGGGATGTGATAGTCGTCCAGCCCCCCTCCGACTCTCCCGAGGAGAGAAAAGTCCATACTAAAGAGCCAAAAGGCTCAGAAGTCTCCCCTCGGGGAGATTTAGAGGGGGCTGTCCCTCCGCAGAAGGTATTCAAGCCCAAGCCCCTCGAACGTCGAGAGGGTGAGCGACTCAACCTCTACCTCTCCTTCTTGCCCGACGAAGTGAAGGAAATCTCCAGCACAGGCTTCGAGTCGTATCTCGTGAACGACAGCAACTATTACATGCAAGTCTCGCTGATGAGTGCGGAAGGAGCAAGCTGGCGACTGCGTTTCTGCGGCATCATAGAGCCCAACAGCAAGCTTTTCGTCGAGGCTTTCGACCGTTCGCAGGTCAACGACTTGGAGCGTCTCTGCGTGCAGGCCATCGCTTGGAAACAGGACAAACCCTTCTCGCTCAAGCCTGCCATAACAACTGAACTTCGTCTGAACCTGACGAAGTTCTATAAACTGCACGTCTTCCACCCTAATGAGTTCTTCAGCGAACCCAACTGGACGGAAGACGTTATCAGGGATGACAAGCCAGTTCGAGGTGTCTTTGTGGACGCCGAACAAGTGAAGGAGGCACTTAGCTCTTCGGCTCGCCAAACTTAGTGTCTGTGTGCATCCGGCGCATAGCTGCGACATCCTGCCGAGGACAAATCATCAGGAACTCTCCTTCCTCTGCCACCACATAGTCCTTCAGGCCTTTCACGACGGCTGTGTGGCCGTCTGGAAGACGTATGATGTTGCCCGAACACTCGTAGAGATAGGCGTTTGTGTTGAGCAGGACATTGCCTTCGCTGTCGCTGGGGGCGTCCTTTCCGATGCTAGCCCAAGTGCCGATATCTGCCCAGCCAAAATGTCCGGGTAGGACATAGACGTGCTCGCTTCGCTCCAGGATGCTGACGTCCATGTTGTAGTTGGGTAGCATGTTGAAGCTCTCGGGCACCAGTTTCGGATCGGCACTCTCGGCTTCCGCCATCATTCTGGGAATCTCCATTCTGTACTCAGGTACGAGCATGAACAGATTGTCCAGCATGACTCTTGTGCTGAAGCACAGCAAACCGGTGTTCCAGAGGAAGTTGCCCTCCTGTATGAAGATGTTGGCGAACTCGTCGTTGGGTTTCTCGGTGAACGATTTGACGGGGAAAATGTCGTGGCTGAGCGGCTCGTCGTCGTTCATCTGGATGTAGCCATAACCCGTTTCAGGTCGCGAAGGCTTGATGCCCATCACGAGCAATCCGTCGTTTTCGCTGGCGAAATCGAGTCCTTCGAGAACGTCCTGTCGGTATTGCTCCTCCTTCAGGATGATCTGGTCGGAAGGTGTGACGAAGAGTGTTGACTGCGGATTCTGCTTCGCGATGAACACCGAACCCCAAGCCACGGCTGCCAAAGTCCCTCGACGCAACGGCTCTTCCAGGATGTGCATGTCGTCCACCTCAGGCAATTGCTCATATACGAGCGGCAGATAAGCCGCGTTTGTGCTGACGTAGATGTGCGAAGGGTCGATGAACTTGGCAACTCTGTCGTAGGTCTGTTGCAGCAAGGTTCGTCCTGTTCCAAAGAGGTCGAGGAACTGCTTGGGCTTTACCGTTCGGCTGATGGGCCAGAGACGACTGCCGTTGCCTCCAGCCAGAATGAGACAGTACTTGTTGTCTGCCATGAGATTTATTAGCGAAGTTTCTTGATGACGGGCAGGAGCAGGCTCTCCATGACTGCATATCCTTCAGCATTGGGATGTACGCCAGGATTGTCGTTGGCCAGTTCTGCCTTCATAGCTGTGCCTTCAGCATTAACCATTGCGCTGAAGTAATCGACATAAGGAATCTTGTTGGCCTTTGCATAAGCCTGCACACGAGCATTGAGCTTGCGTATCTTGTCCATGCTGTCGGTTACGGATGGACGCCAACTGAAACCTCCGGCAGGGAGACAACTGGTCAGGATGACTTTGCACTTGTGATAGCGAGCCAGCTCTACCATCGAGAGGACATTGCCATAAGTCAAGTCCTCGTTGTATTCGCCAGTGTTCTCTGCGATGTCGTTCGTGCCGTAGTTGATGACAACGACCTTGGGCTGCAGGTTGATGACGTCCTCGCGGAAACGGAGCAGGAACTGGTATGAAGTCTGTCCGCCAATGCCTCGGCCGATGAGGTTGTTGTCCTTGAAGAACTCAGGACGCGTGCGTGGCCAGCCATCGGTAATGGAGTTACCCATCAGGACTATGCGCTTCTCTCCCTTTGCAGGAGCGCCAAGTTCCTTGTTGGCACCAGCGTAGCGCTTCCAGTTGGCGAACTCATGTTTCTGTGCTTGTATGCCAAGAGCGATGCAGAGCAAAGCAATGGCGGTGATGATTCTTGTTTTCATAATCGTATTTGTTTAGTTGATAGTTTTACATTTCCTTTCTGATACTCTCGGCAATCTGTTCGAACTCTTCTGGCGTGAGCTTGAGATGCGGATTTGTGAAACGCATATCGGCTTCGCTCTGCATGGGAACGAGGTGGATGTGAGCGTGGGGAACCTCCAGTCCAAGCACGCATTGTCCCACTTTCACGCAGGGAATGGCCTTCTTGATGGCCTGTGCCACCTTCTTTGCAAAGACTTGAAGTCCAGCAAGTTCATCGTCTTCGAGGTCGAAAATATAGTCGACTTCTCGTTTGGGAATTACGAGGGTGTGGCCCTTCTGCAAGGGACTGATGTCGAGGAAAGCGTAGTAACGGTCGTCCTCAGCAATCTTGTAGCTGGGAATCTCACCAGCCACAATACGGGAAAAGATGCTTGCCATAGTCTTTCTTAATCAAAATTGATGCTTACCACTTCAAGTTGAATTGTTCCTTGAGGTACTTTAATCTCAGCGATGTCGCCAACCTTCTTGCCCAGCAAACCCTTGGCGATTGGTGTTTCCACGCTTATCTTTCCGCTCCTGAGGTCTGCCTCTGTAGCACTGACGATGGTGTATTTCATCGTCATTTTGTTCTTTACATTGCGCAGTTCGACTGTAGAAAGGATTTGAACTGTGCTGGTGTCGAGGTGAGTGGTGTCAATAATCTTTGCCTCGATAATAGTTTTCTTGAGCATGGCTATCTCTGTCTCGAGTTTGCCCTGCCATTCCTTAGCAGCATCATATTCAGCATTTTCCGACAGGTCTCCCTTGTCGCGAGCCTCTGCGATGGCAGCGCTGGCAGCTGGTCTGTCGATGCTTTCCATGTGTTGCAGCTTTGCTACGAGCTCGTCGTAGCCCTTTTGTGTCATGTAAGCCATTTAATTGTTTTATGTTTTAGTTATACATTATCTATTTATATAGTCTGTCGACTTTTGGCAAAACACGAAAAAAAAGAAGAATCCCGACTGCCTAAGTCAGAACCCTTGAACTTTTCCCTTTTTTATGTTAGCCGAATGCAAAGGTAGGAATTATTTTCTTAACTGCAAACATTTTGCAGGAAAAATTCATCACTTTGCACATTTCCCTGACCCTCGAAGTGTGCAAAATGACCTATTCTTGTTCTAAATGTCGCATGTCGAAGGTTTCATCGACGCAATTTGTACTTGCCTCCAACGAGCATCTGAACTGCTCCTTTCATTTCGAGAGAAAAGAGAAGGCTGGAGAGTTCGCCAATCGGAATGTTCGTTTCGACTGCCAGAATGTTGATTTGTTTGCTGTCTTCCTTTGCAAGTGCTTGTAGGACAATCTGTTCCTCTTCTGTGTAATCGTCAGAAAAGAGCTCTTGTTGGATGCCTTCGGAGAGTTGTTTCTGATGCTGCAAATCATCTGTCCAACCCATAGAAAGGCAGAAATCTTCGGCTCCAGTCAACAGAGTGGCACTATTCGAGAAGATGAGTTTGTTGCAGCCAGACGAGTATTTGTCGTGGATGCGACCAGGGAAAGCCCACACTTGCCTGTCATAACTGAGGGCAATATCCGAGGTGATGAGGGAACCACCTTTCGTCGCACTCTCCACCACGATTACTGCATCGGACAGTCCTGCTACGATACGATTCCTTTGAACGAAAAACCTTTTGTCTATCGCGGTTCCCGACATGAACTCTGTCAGCAAGCCACCTTGAGCGACCATCTGTTTCGCAGTCTCTCGATGATGACGCGGATAGATCTGATCGAGGCCGTGAGCAAGGACGCCAACAGTCTGCAAACCCTCTTCCAAAGCTGCTCGATGGCAGTTCACATCCACGCCATAAGCCAGTCCGCTCACCACCAAAGCATCTGGGCAAAGCTGCTTCAAGTCGCGAATGAAAGAGTGGCAGAGGTCTTTTCCGTAGCCCGTAATCTGTCTGGTACCCACCATGCTGACAATGTGGGGCGAGTTGAGATTGGCTGAGCCGCGATAGTAAAGGAGAATGGGGGCATCGTTGCAGTCCTTGAGTCGCTCAGGATAGTCCTCGTCATTGATGCCCAGGCATTGGATTTTCCCCTTCCTGCAGAACTCGAGTTCCTGCTCTGCTCGAGCCAGAAAAGTGACAAAATTGCCCATTCCATCGAGAAATTTCTTCGAGGCAGACGGCAGAACTTGCTTCAGATCCTTGCGATTTTCGTAGATGGCAGAAGCCGACCCCAGTTCCTTAACCAGGAGATGCTGGTTCGTCAGGCTCAGCGAAGGAACCTGCGTCAAAGCCATCATGTATAAAGTCTCTTGCTCAGTCATGCTTCTGGATAGTAGGCTTTCAGTTTCTCTTCCAATTCAGGACAACGGCTCAGCTTGCCATCAACGAGACAGACGACATCCACTTTCCCCTTTGCAGCCAGCTTCATATCGGAGGCGCGGTATATGTCTTGACGGAAGACATAGCGGATACCTTCCTGAGTTATGTTGAGACAAGAGACGAATTCATCGCGGCTTCGAAGCGGTGTCTTGTAGTCAATCGTGATTCGAGCCACTACGGAGACGATATTTTGCTCAAGCATTTCGGCAAAACTGATACCTGCCTGGAGTAGAAATTCGTGCCGAGTATGCTCCATATAGTGCTGATAATTAGCGTTGTTGACGATTCCCTCCATGTCGCACTCATAGTCGCGAACCTTCATTTTCAGTTCGTATGCGTATTTCATTTCCTTGTTCGTTTTAAATCGTATAGTGTTACGTTTGCATTTATATAGTGTTATGATTGCAATTGTATAGTGTTACGTTTGCAATCGTCACGTTTGACGTTTGGGTTTGTCACGTTAGATGTTTGGGAACTACCTTTCAGATATTCGTATCCGAACCTGCATCTCAGACAATCTATCCTGTCGCAATATTGACGCTTTAGCTGGATAAGTGCCTGACTGTCAGCAGCTGAGCTGACTTCCAGACCACATTCTTTCCATTGCCGAAGGATGTAGTTGTTCTCGGCAGGAAGCTCTTCCAAGAGTCGGATGGAACGCTGACAGATGCTCTCATCGCTGATATGCCGACCATAAGCAAACAGGAGAGGCACCACCGTATTGATGATGAGCAACCTTCTGCTTGCTGCCGTCATCCCCTTCACTTCCAGGCACTTCTGCAATTCTTCCACGCTTTTCGCCTCCAAGAGTCTGCTCATCTGGGCTCGACCACTATGGTAGAGTTCCGCAATTTGCAGGATGCGGACAAAGGGGAAGTTGCGAGGACGAGTCCTGAGAAAACGCCAATCTGCCCTCTCCATCGTGTCTCCCAGACTGAACTTGTGCTTCAGAAACTCGAATTCCTGCTGCAAAAGCCGTACCTCTTGGCTGCTTCTCTGTGGCTCGACATCTTTGATGAGACCAGCCATTCCCAAGAAAAGAGCCTCGATTTGGAACAGGTTGTCGCGATGTTTACCTGCAGACGAGAGTGGGATTCGCATGGCCCATCGCTCGAAAGCATCACCATTGAGACCAAAGCCGAAACTCCTGCTTAGAGTAACGAAAGTGGCGCGTTCCCAATCGCCCCCAGTCCTCTCTGCTCTTTCGGCTACTTTTTCCGACCTTTCCTTCAGCCTTTCCACGACCAAAGCATCCATCCATTGGTGCGTTTTTACCGATGGAATCGAGGAAATTATGCGGTGACAACGAGGATAATCCTCAGTTCGGCAAAGTTCTTCGTAACTCTGTCGGATGCTCTGAGGAATGTCAATCTGGACTTGAGGGAGTGTCTTTCCTTCCTGCGTCTTGACCTCTCCGTCTATCTCTCCAACGACATGAAGGATGACACTATTGTAGGCAGGATCGCTGTTGTGACTGTGTCTGTACCAATCCGACGAGCGAAGATGCACCTCGACATTGCCTGCCCAAACAGTTCCACCCAGTCGGATCTTGGCATTGAAAAAGTCAGGACCTTGGTCGTGATTGTGAAGACCAGGATCGATAACCTCCAGCTCTTGCCCATCTTCCGTGGTAAGGGGTTTCAGAGGCAATATCTTGTGCTTCCAGACATAGTGGAGCAGTCGTTCCATACTTATTTTGACTCCGTTAACTTATTTTGTGAAACAAAAGTACGCAAAATCGCGCAAAAAGCAGTACTTTTGCACGAGAAATATCAGATAACATATGAAAATAGCACTTATAGGGTATGGCAAGATGGGCCGAATGATAGAGGAAATAGCCCTTTCGCGTGGTCACGAAATCGTCAGCATCATCGATATCGACAATCAAGACGAGTTTCAGTCGGCAGCTTTTGCCAGTGCAGATGTCGCCATCGAGTTCACCACTCCCTGGACAGCCTACGATAATTACCTGAAGGCTTGGGCTGCAGGAGTCAAGGTGGTTAGTGGAAGTACCGGTTGGATGAAGGAGCATGAGGCAGAAGTCCGTAAGGCTTGTACCGACGAGGGCAAGACACTCTTCTGGGCCAGCAACTTCAGTGTGGGCGTGGCTATCTTCTCGGCGGTCAACACATACTTGGCCAAGATCATGAACGGCTTTGAGCAGTACGATGTCAACCTCGTCGAGACGCATCACATCCACAAGCTCGATGCTCCTTCAGGAACGGCAATCACGCTGGCAGAACAGATTGTGGAGAACCTCGACCGCAAGCAGCGGTGGGGACTTCACGAGACAAAACCAGAAGTTCTGCGCATCGACGACATCCGCCAAAAAGAGGTTCCTGGCATCCATACCATCACTTATGATTCTCCAGAGGACATGATAACCATCACCCACGATGCCCACAATCGTCGTGGTTTCGCGATGGGAGCAGTCCTTGCCGCAGAATACACAGCCAACCATACAGGTTTGCTTACTATGTCCGACTTATTTAAATTCTAAAATATATGACTAAAAAGAAACGATACAAAGCGACAACAAAGGACTGGATAAAGGCCATCATAGCCATCGCCCTCTTTATCGCCTTCCTCTATTGGGTTGATGCTTGGTGGGGACTCATCGTTGTGCCTTTCATCTTCGATGCTTATGTCACTCGATTCATCCCTTGGACTTGGTGGAAAGATGCAGAGAATCCCATCGTCAAAACTGTGATGAGTTGGGTAGATGCCATCGTCTTTGCCCTCGTGGCCGTTTATTTCGTCAACATCTACTTCTTCCAGAATTACACCATTCCCTCGAGTTCTTTGGAGAAGAGCCTGCTTGTGGGCGACTATCTCTTGGTGAGTAAGATGAGTTATGGGCCGAGAGTTCCGCAAACTCCTCTGCATATGCCTCTCTGCCAGCACACTCTTCCCTTTGGCGGAAAGAGTTACATCGAATGGCCTCAATGGAAGTATAAGCGCGTTTCTCCCAAGCCTATTGAGCTCAACGACATTGTCGTCTTCAACTATCCTGCAGGTGACAGCATTGTCAGCAACGTAGTTTACCAGACGGAATACTATGCACTTTGCTACAGCTACGGTTCATTGTTCTATCATATAATGAATGGTGCGACTCCTCAACTGAAGGAAATGACTCCGTTGGAACAGCGTAAGTATTATGATATTGTCCTATCCCTTGGCCGACAATTTGTGCGTCTGACTCCTGAAGAGCAGAGGCCTTACTGCGCAAAAGCACTTGAATTCGGATATAATGTTGTGCCACAAGACTTCGGCAAGGTGGATTGGCGACCTGTTGACAGGCGCGAGAACTATGTGAAGCGTTGCATAGGCCTTCCTGGACAAACGCTTGAGATACGCGATTGCGTTGTTTATCTTGACGGAAAAGAGAATCCTGCTCCCAAGAATGTGCAGTTTAACTACCACGTTGAACTCAAGTCGAGCTATCTCCCAGAAGACCTCATCTATGAGCTTGGCCTGAGTGTAAAGGATGTTAAGGAAATGTATCAGACTGGTGAGATACCTTTGACAGCCGAAGCAAAGAAGGGTTTGGAGGCACATACGGAGTATGTGGAAAGCATCACTCCCATCTTGAATCGCGATATGGGGCTCTATCCGCAGAATGCTTATACAGGTTGGACGCAAGACAACTACGGGCCTATCTGGATTCCCAAGAAGGGCGAAAGCGTCAAGTTGACGTTGGACAATATTGCCATCTATGAGCGTCCCATCCATGTCTATGAGGGCAACGACCTGAAGGTGACTGACGAAGGCGACATCCTCATCAATGGAGAAAAGGCATCTGAGTACACCTTCAAGATGGACTACTACTGGATGCAAGGCGACAACCGCCATTGCTCTGCCGACTCACGCTATTGGGGTTTCGTTCCTGAAGACCATATCGTGGGCAAACCTATCTTTATCTGGCTCAGCACAGACGCAGACAGAGCATGGTTCAGCGGCCATCACATTCGATGGAATCGCCTGTTTTCGCTTGTCGATAACATAAAGTAGGCCCCCTTAGTCGTGCTTCTTCCTTGCTGCTACCTTGCTCCTGTTTCGCACTTTAGTGCTTACTATCGTGCCGATGAGGTGTGGCTCGAGGTCTGCGACCACTTCTCAAAGCAAACGCTTCGCAACCGTTGCTGGATAGACAGTCCTAATGGACCGCTTGCTCTCACCATTCCTATTGTGAAGGAAGAGGGTAAGACACAGATGCGCGATATACGCATCAGTGATCATGGGAACTGGCGACATCAGCATTGGGTGGCTCTCGAGAGCAGCTACAGACAGTCCCCTTTCTTCGAGTATTATGCCGATGACTTTGTCCCATTCTATGAAAAGAAATGGGAGTTCCTTGCCGATTTCAACGAAGAACTGATGGCGTTAGTTGCCTCGCTGCTTGACATCAGCAAACCCATCAGCAGGACTTCCATCTATGAGGACGATGCTTTTGCACAATTGCCAACCTTTGAAGCGCGACCTTACTACCAGATGTTTGCTTCGCGACACGGCTTTTTGCCTGACCTCAGCATCGTCGATTTACTTTTTAACCAAGGACCGGAGGGCGTGCTATGGCTATGACGTTGCATCCTTTTCCAGCCTGCGTCGAGGATGTTACTGCTCCCAGATGGTTCACTTATCCGTTCTGCTATGAGCCCCATCCGCTTTGTGTAGCCGCTGCAGACGAGTTGCGACGCTATATAGAGCAACGTGAAGAGTGGAAAGACGAGTTGCAACGTGGTAAGATGCTTGGCGTTTTGGTTGTCACGAAAGGTAGTGAGCGAGGCTTCCTCGCTGCTTTCTCTGGTACGCTCGATGGCAAGACTCAGCACGAATACTTTGTTCCGCCAGTCTTCGACCTCATGGCTCCTGGCTGTTATTTCCAAGAGGAAGAGGCTGCCATCAGCGATATCAATCGTCGGATAGCGTTGTTGGAGAGTTCTCTTAAGCCAAGTCCTTTGCGTGCGAAGATGGACGTGGAACTTTCTGCCTACAGACAGTTTATGCAGCAAAGCAAGGCTGAACGAGATGCCTTGCGAAAGACGATTTCTCCCGATGAAATGGGCGAAAATGGTCGTAACCTTATTAAAGAGAGCCAACACCAAAAGGCAGAGTATCGAAGGATGAAGCAGGCATGGGAACAACGTGTTTTTGATGATGAGGTATTGCTACGAGAACACCAAAATGAGATTGCCCTGTTGCAGAAAGAACGCCATGAACGCAGTATTGCCTTGCAGAATTGGTTGTTCCGTCAGTTTACCTTCCTCAATGCTCGAGGCGAGGAAAAGTCTTTGCTTGAACTCTTTTCCCCAGCTATTCCGCCTTCTGGAGCAGGGGAGTGTTGTGCGCCAAGATTGCTGCAAGCTGCATATAGGGAAGGTCTGCAGCCACTTTGCATGGCCGAGTTTTGGGTGGGTGCTTCGCCAACGAACGAGGTGAGACACGATGGTCACTACTATCCTGCTTGTCGCAGCAAATGCCTTCCCATCCTCACACACATGCTTGTTGGACTCGATGTGGAAGCCAATCCTTTGCTTGCTGACCAGGAAAAGTTGCTTTCGCAACTGCACATTATATATAATAATGGTGAGTTGGCCGTGGTGAGCAAGCCTGCAGGAATGCTTTCCGTACCAGGAAAAGACGGCATGCCAAACGTGCAAGATGCGTTAAAAACCGCCATTCCATCGGCAAAAGGGCCACTTATTGTGCATCGTCTCGATATGGATACGAGTGGCTTGATGCTTGTTGCTTTGACCGAAGAGAAGTACCACGATCTGCAGGATCTCTTCCTTCATCGGCATATCCACAAGGTCTATCATGCTTTGCTCGAAAGGGAGATGCCAGTCGGAGAGGAGGGTGTCATCAGTCTTCCACTTCGTCCTGACTTCGATGACCGCCCTCGACAGATGGTCGATAAGAAGCATGGCAAACCAGCTGAAACACTCTACAAGGTCTTGGCAAACAGGGAAGGTCATGCACTTCTGGAGTTGTCTCCTATAACTGGACGCACCCATCAGCTCCGCGTTCATTGTGCTCATCCACAAGGACTTAACAATCCGATTGTTGGCGACAGATTGTATGGCAAAGCTGCAGACAGGCTGATGCTCCACGCCTATGCTATTACATTTGAAGGAATAACATTTGAAGATGATGAAGATATCACTTGACGTTCACACTCACACCATTATGAGCGGCCATGCTTACAGTTCTCTGCAAGAGATGGTGGCAGCGGCTCAGCAGAAGAATCTCGATATTCTGGGCATTACGGAGCATGCTCCAGGCATTCCTGGAACCTGTGATCCCATCTATTTTCGCAACCTGCATGTCGTGCCCAGACAGATGGGGAACCTTCGTCTCATGCTTGGCGCGGAAATGAGCATCTTGGATACTAAGGGCACGCTCGACCTCGACGAATTCTATTATCCACGCCTCGACCTTCGCATCGCCGGCATTCATCTGCTTTGCTGGGAGGGAGGAACCATCGAGGAGAACACCCAGGGCATGATAAACGCCATCCGTAATCCTTGGATACAAATCATCTCTCATCCTGGTGACGGAACTGCCAAGCTCCTCTTCGAGCCGATAGTCCTGGCTGCAAAAGAAACTAAGACTTTGCTCGAAATCAATAACAGTAGCCTCAATCCCTGCCGTAACAAAGAGTCAGCCCTCCAGAACAACCTCGAGATATTGCGCCTCTGCAAGAAGTATGAAGTGCCAGTCGTGTTGAGTAGCGACGCCCACATCAGTTACGCCATTGCCGATTTCGGTTTCATCTGGCCGCTTCTTCAAGAGACAGAGTTCCCTGACGGACTCATCTTGAACTTCGAGACGGAAAGGTTTCTGCAGTATATTGGGGCATGATGGCTCAGTACTTTAAAAGTTTCACTATAGGAAAACTCCAGTACTCCCACGGTGGTACTGGAGTTTTCCCATGGTGGTACTGGAGTTTTCCCGTTGTGGTACTGACGAGGTACTGTGTTATCTTTTCAAGGTTTTAGTTGTTTGAGCCAACGCTCGATGTTTCGCTTCAGCCCATCAAACTTGGCGCGCTTGACGGCAGAACCCTTGAAAAGAGTCCGGTACTGCTCTTCCGTGAGGCTTTCCCAATCGTTGGGCGTCATCTTTCGCAAGCCTTCGGAGGGTTGGAAAGCAGGCTCCGCAGTAGGTTGAGACTCAGCGAATTGCGGGGTGGCACGCAGGCATCGGTCGCAGCCATAAAAGGTGCGCTTCAGCTCTAACTCTTCTGGCAAAGGGCCACGATGCTCGATGGTCTGATAGCTGATACAGAGGCGGGCATCGAGACCTTCAGGTGTGAGTGCAGGACAGACTTTCGTCCAGCCAATCTCGTCCGACATAGAGTGGGGGAGA
>JAGCXU010000084.1 GCA_017961145.1 Bacteroidaceae bacterium
AAGGAGGAATGACATTATGCAGAACCTGATTATCCCAAGACTCAGTCAGACGGTTGCAACGGCAGCCGATATACCTGCCGCACTGCTCGCTGCAGGCATTGCCTATACCCCAGTGGAGAACGTCAACTGGCCGGAAAGCTATCCCTACAAACCCAAGATGGAGTTTGCTGCAGCTCATGTTGGCGATGCTCTGCTGATTCACTATCGCGTTGATGAACAAAGTGTTAGGGCTGTGGCTCGAGAGGATTACGAACATATTTGGGAAGATTCTTGTGCCGAGTTCTTCATCATGCCTGCAGCAGATGGACTCTATTATAATATAGAATGTAACTGCACGGGCAAACTCTTGATTGCTGTCGGCAAAGACCGTAATGGACGCAAACCTGCTCCTAAGGAGGTGATGCAGAGCGTGGATCGTTGGGCATCACTTGGCATCGAGCCTTTCGACGTTCGCAACGAGCCAACGCAATGGGAATTGGCGCTTCGCATTCCCGTCAGCACTTTCTTCCTGCACGAAATCAATGCTTTCGACGGCTTACAGGCAAAAGGCAATGTCTATAAGTGTGGCGACAATCTGCCCGTACCTCATTTCATCAGCTGGAATCCAATCAAGACTGAGACTCCAGACTTCCATCGTTCGGAGTTCTTCGGTGAAATCACATTTGAATGAGTTTAAGAGAGCGCGTTCTTGCTACAATGAAGTCTCGTGACACAGAGGGCAATTTCGAACTCTACGTCACTCGCACCCCAGGTTATTTGTGGGCGCTGTTCTTCCGTTGGCTGCACGTTCATCCCATTGTCGTTACGCTGCTGAGTATCTTGATTGGCTGTGCTTCGGCTTATTTCTTTGCCTCCAGCGACCTCCGTTACAACCTTATTGGCATGTTCATGCTCATTTGGGCAAACTGGTACGACTGTGCCGACGGCCAATTGGCCAGAATGACGGGAAAGACGACCCTTGTGGGCCGTGTTCTCGATGGTTTCGGAGGCGAGTTGTGGTTCATTTGCATTTACATCGGCATTGCCATCAGGCTCTATCCCGTTTGGGGAATTTGGATTTTCCTCATCAACCTATGGGCAGGTTTCTATTGCCATTCGCGTCAATGCGGCATAGCAGATTATTATCGCAACGTGCATCTTTGGGTAACGCTTGGCGAAGAGAGGAGCGAACTCGACTCGAGTGTTGAGGTTCAGCAAAGGATGGACACCCTTCACTGGAACAGGAAGGAGTGGTTCGAGAAGTTCTACCTCTTCTTTTATGTAAGGTACATGCGTACGCAAGAGCGTCAAACCCCTGAGTTCCAATTGCTTCGCCCTTTGATTGAGAAGCTGCCAATAGATGACCCAATGCGTCAGCAGTTCCGTCGGGAAAGTCTGCCGCTCATGCCACTTTGCAACATCCTGACCTTCGACACGCGTGTTGGTGTCCTCTTCCTTTCGGTGCTCATCGGTTATCCTTGGGTTTACTTCATCTTCGAGATGACCGTTCTCGAGGCTTTGCGCCTTTACACGATTCATCGTCACGAATCCTTCAGCCATAAGTTACACCAAAAACTTTGTGCCATATGAAGCAGAGCCACAACATAGCCCTCATTTTGGCTGGCGGAACGGGCGAGAGGATGCATGCCGTCGTGCCTAAACAGTTTATGGAAATAGACGGCGAATCGGTTCTGCTGCATACCCTAAAAGCCTTCCAGCAGCACCCTCTAATCCACGAGATTTATCTCGTCTGCATGCCGGAATGGGCGTCTTTCGTCAGAGACGAAGCCAAGAAAGGAGGCGTTGATAAACTTCAAGGCATTGTTCCGGCTGGCGAGAGTTGTTATGCTTCTGCTTGCAATGGCATAGAGCATTTGATAAAGACTGTCAAAGAGAATAAAGCAATTGTTCTGGTTCATGACGCTGTTCGTCCGCTCATCACGCAAGACATCATTAGCCGTAACATAGCTGTTTGCCTGACTCACGGCAACGCGATTACTGCCCTGCAAAGTCACGAAGCCTATCTTGTTACGGAAGACGGAAACACGTCCGATGCCTTTAAGCCTCGCGAAGGCTTGATGCGTGCCCAAACGCCTCACACATTCCCCCTCACCACGCTTCGCAAAATGTTGGAACTTGCTAAGCAGCAGGGCATTGAGAAGTCGCAAAGCATCTTCACTTTGGCTGGCGAACTGGGCATTGCGCCCTTGCATATCGCCTTGGGCGACCTGCGCAACTTCAAGATAACTGAGCAATCTGACATCCTCATTTATCGTGCCCTAAAGGCTTTGGAAGAATAATGTGATTTACAATTTGACAATTTACGATTTACTATTTATTTACTATTTAGTAATTTAGTCATTTACAGAAAAGTCAATGGTAAGTGATCAATGGTCAATGGTTAAATGGTAAATAAGAGATGATTTACTACTTCTCAGGAACAGGAAACAGCCTCTATGTGGCTCGACATCTGGCCGATGAGCTTGGTTAGAGGCTTTGTTCAATGACGTGGCCTGCACCAACCAATGACGAGGTGATTGGCCTCGTCTTTCCCGTTTATGGATGGGGCATTCCGAATGTTGTGGAGCAGTTTGTCCGCCGTTATAAAGCCTCGTTTGAAGGCGCATATCTCTATGCCGTCATGACTTGTGGCGACGATATGGGCTATACGGACAAGGTCTTGGAGAAGGCTTTGGGCAGGAAACTCGATGCCGCTTTCTCTGTGCTGATGCCAGATGTTTATGTCTGCTTGCCCGGTTTCGATGTCGATAGCAAAGAGGAGTGCAGAGAGAAGTTCGAGAAGGAGAAAGAATCCGTCCGGCTCATCACTGAATGCGAGAAAGAGCGTCAGGTCGTCCGTCATTTGAAACGAGGTCCTTTCCCTTGGGCAAAGACCTACATACTTCGTCCATTGTTTAATCGTTACCTTGTGACAGACAAGTACTTCCGTGTGGATGCTTTAAGTTGTGTTTCATGCGGAAGATGCCAGAAGATGTGTCCCGTCGGAAACATCCTGATAGTCGATGAAGTGCCTCAATGGCAATCGCATTGCACGGGCTGTCTGGCTTGCTATCATGCCTGCCCGCATCATGCCATCAATTTTGGCAAGATGACACAGAAGAAGGGACAGTACGACTTGCTTAAAATGAAAGAATGAAAAAATGAAAAACAATAAACTACTGAAAAGCCTTGTTGCTGTGGTTGCGCTTCTGTTGGTCTTGTTCGCACAGAAGTATTTCAACCAGGATTCCTCCAAAATCCTGCCCGAAGAGGAGACTCTCTGCAACGAATCCTCTGAAGCGCAACAGCCGGAAAGTAATCCGAACAATACAATTCTCCCTGTTGCGGGCGACCAAAAGGGCATCTTCATCGAGCACGAAGGCTTCTCGCTGCTCTTCGACACCAAAACGATGTGCCCGCGTTGGGTGGCTTGGGAACTGACGGCAGAGGAGACTCGCGGCAAGGTGTCGCGCGGGGGTGTTGATTTCAAGGAAGATACCAGCGTGCCAAAGGATTGTCAAGTCGCCTCTTGGGACTATAACGGCGGTGCGTACGGTCGAGGGCACATGTGTCCTGCAGGCGATATGAAGTGGAGCAAGGAAGCCATGCAGGATTGTCACTACATGACCAACATCTGTCCGCAAAATGCTGAGCTGAACAAGACTTGGTGGGAGCATTTGGAACGCGCTTGCCGCAGTTGGGCAAGGCAGGATGGAAGTGTACAGATCGTTTGTGGTCCAGTCTTTTCCGAGAATCCAAGACATTTCGGAAAGAAGCACAGAATGGCTGTTCCCAAAGGCTTCTACAAGGTTGTCCTCTCGCAGAAGAAGGGTAGGGAGAAGGCTATCGGATTCTACTATACCAACGACGATGCCATTCAGCCTATGGAAGATGCCGTTCGAAGCGTAGATGATATCGAACGCATGACTGGTATTGATTTCTTCTCCAGCCTTCCAGATGAACAGGAGGACAAGCTCGAAGCCATGAGCGACCTCAGGGCTTGGGACAAATAACCTTAGCCACAATCAAAAACATCACACTAGTAGTTTGCAATCGTCACACGTGATGTTTGCCAACTTCACACTAGTAGTTTGCAATCGTAACACTAGTTGTTTGCAATTTAACCACGTTATGTTTTTGGAGTCTTTGTGGTGTGGCATCCAGGTTGCCTAGTCAGGGCAGTAAAAAATGAGGCTTGACATTCTTGCCAAGCCTCATCAATTCAGTTATGTTCAAGTCTTATTCTCCGTCTTCTTCATCTGGAATAAAGTAGTCATAACCATATCCTTTGTGCGAAGAACCGAGACGATATTGTATGTAGATGAAGCAGAAGTAATCCTCGTACATTCCACTCTCGTAGCCATAGTCTGTGACGAATTTGTCATCACCCTGCCAGTAGCCAATATCACGAACAGATACGTTGTTCCCTTCAGATTTTCCTATCACTTGATCCTTAACACGGAAGAAAGTATAAGGGAAACCATCCTCGTCTTCAGCAACCAGATCAGGCAGCAGGTTAATCTTCATGTGATTGCCTTCACCAAAGACATCTTTGAAGCGATACAGGGTTTCGTCTGTGGTACAAATCTGCAGGGTAGTTGGAATTGCTTCGTCTCCCATCAAGTCTTTTATGAAATCACAACCATACATGTATGTGCCTGTGACAACATCCTCCCACACAAGGCCTCTGAAGGTTTTGGAGGCAGATGTCTTGGTGCCACCATTGGCAGCAACTGCTGTAATGGTGTAATCGCCAAGCAAGCCTGCGACGGTGACCTCTGAAACTTTTCCTCCAGAATGTTTGTCTTCTGTCAACTGCAGTTTCGTACCATTGGCCACAACAAAGTCTGCATAAGCAGCCTCGCTCATTTTGTGAGCCTCTTTTTCTGTGGTCTTCTCTACCAAGTAGTAGGCTTCGCTTGTCTTGCTGTTGCAGACAAAGCGGATATTTACGTCATTATCTGGGTTCAGCGGAGCGCTTGGCTCGTAGGTGTATATAGTTGCTGCAGGCTGTGAATCAGTGCCTGGTTCAGTGCCATTGTCCTCTTTACAAGAAGTAAAGCAGAAGGTCAGAGCAGCCGCTAATGACATTATAATATATTTTTTCATCTTTTTTCTTTTTAAAAATTACAATTCCAATTCCATTGATTACCAGACATACTCAGGATCGTCTCCTACTTCATGAGTTGGAATGGGATTTTGAACGAGATCCTTGTTGTAGTTAGATTCTGACTGGACGAAGCACAGAGTCATCCACTGAGGTACGGTTTCCACGTTCCAACGATAATCCTTCACGTGGTTGGTGCCGGCATAGCTGCGGATGATACCCTTCTGAAGACGTTTGATGTCGTAGGTCGCGAAACCTTCACCCCACAACTCAACACGGCGCTGCCACCAAACCTCGTTGCGGAAACCACCTGTTGTGCCATTATAGTAAGATTCTCTTTCATGCTCACCATATACGAACTGCGGGTCGCGAACCTTAGCAAATTCTTCGAGTAACTGCTTGCCACGACCTTCGTCCTGCATACCTGCAGCCTCAATCTCGATAAGCTTCATTTCCTCAAAGCGCATCATAGGAACAGCAACGGTCCATGCTTTATACTGGTTAATATGCTCGCCATCCTTGGGACGGAACTTGAGTTGGTAGCAACCCAAGACACCAGCTGTCGTGGAGGCACCAGATGCAACCAGCTGCTCAGGCACGTCAGAGTATTTAGACAAAGCAGCAACGAGCTCATCGCCTTCCAGTTCATCAACAGCAGGGTCAATATAACAACCCTTACGGATGTCTGTAGCAGGAATGGTGGAGAACAAGTGAGCGTCAATACGCTTGGGTGAACCATAGTTGGCAGCATATCCCATACCTGAAGGCTGAACCTCTGCAATCATATGAGTACCCCAGCTGCCGTCACCGTCGTTTTCAGTGATATTCGGATCGGTTGACTTGAAGGTCAGGCCCATAATCCATGATTCGTTGGGAGTGTTGAATGCATTTGCACGGTCTGTGTATTCTTCATTCGTCATCATGGAGTAACCGCTCTGAGCCAGCTTGGCATATTTCTCTGCATCTTCCCACTTTTCCATTAGAAGGTATACACGGGCCTTAAGGCCATATACGACATTAATGTTTGGCGTATAAACGTCTTGGCGAGTGTAATTTTTCAGCAAGGCTTCTGCCTGATTCAAATCGGAAAGAATGAATTCGAAAGCCTCCTTATACGTCATGCGAGGCATATTGGTAACGGTTGCATTGTCATCAGAACGCTTTGGAACTGTCAAACCGTCAGGATTCTTGGCATAAGTAGACTCACCCCACATCTGTACTGCATCCAGATAGAACAGAGCACGCATGCAATAAGCTATGCCTGCACCCGATTCTTTCATGGGAGAGGGACTTTCCTTGTACATGCCAATCACATTGTTGCAGTTCTTAATCCAACCAAAGAAGTAGGTCAGGGGGAACTGACACATAGCATACTGAGGTCCCAATGCATAGTGGCACGTGTACCAAACCTCGTACCAGTCGCCATCCCAGTCTAATGCAATGTCATTACCCATCACATCGCGTGCAAGATAGAATGAGGAATATCCAAAGTCGTAAGGATCATGGTCGTCACCAGAGTAAATGAAGCTACCTGCAAGCGAGTTGGTCAGACCAGTCACAAAATTATCAAAAGATCCAGGGGCATTACTTGCCTGTTCTGCGGAAACAATCTTATCGTCACCCAGCTTGTTTGCCTGAGGATCAATCTGTTCGATGCAACTACTTAGTCCCATCAAGACCAATGTACCTGCTAAAACAATACTATATATTTTTTTCATAACTTATAATCTCCTTCTTTTTGTTGTTAGAATGTTACCTGTACACCACCCATTACAGTACGAACGGGAGAATATACGTTCTGAGATGACATGCTGGAGTAGCTGTAGCGAGGATCAAGACCCTTGCGAGCAGACCAGAAGCAGAGGTTCTCGCCTGTGCAATAGAGGCGAACCTTGTTCAGCTGGAAACGGCTAGTCCATGCGGTGGGCAGTGTGTAACCAACTGTGAAGCTCTGGAAGTTCAGATAGCCTGCATTAGTCAGGAAACGGTCGCTTCTTGCTGATGTATACTCGTCAGCATACATTGCACGAGGAATATTGCTCTCTGTATTATTTACAGACCAAGATTTCAGTACATCCTTGTGGAAGTTTGTACCGGCGGATGAAGTACTTGTCACATTGGTCATCAAACTCTGATAGCGAGTGTCAAATACTTTACCGCCAATCTGGTAGTCGAAAGTAGCGGAAATGTCAAAGTCGTAGAGTCTTATTGTAGTGCCAAAACCGCCAAACAACTTTGGCAGCATGCTTCCAAGGTTGTACTTCGTAGCTTCCTGGAATTCAGTAGTTGTGCTTGTGAGGTTTTTGCCTGGACGGTCTGTTGCACCATTCAAAGCGTCGTCTACCCAATAGAGGGCTTGACCCTCCTCGTTAACGCCAGCATACTTAGGCATAAATGCGTCGTACATGCTTCCGCCAACTTCCATCCAATGCTGAATTGTACGACTGCCATCTGATTCACTAAAGCCTTTTACGCCATTCTCCGGATCAACGAACTTCGATTCAGGAAGACTGGTGATCTTGTTCTTGTTGTGAGCAAAGTTGGCATTGATGTTCCATACGATATCCTTTGTGCGGATAACATCACCAGCCAATTCAACCTCGATACCATAGTTGCGAGCGTCACCCATATTGCCGTAGTATCCGCGAGTACCCATTGTCTCGGGAATAGAAAGCCAGAAGAGCTGGTCTGTTGTGTTCTTGTTGTAGAAGTTGATTTCGCCAGTCAGACGGCTTTTCCACAAACTGAACTCCAAACCGAGGTTAGTCGCTGTGGTGGTCTCCCATGTGATTTCAGGATTGCCTAAGCGAGCGAATGTGGGTGACATGGTATAAGTGCCACTAGGAGAGAGAGTATAGAGGTCTGTGTAGTTCCAGTTGCCAATACCATCATTACCTTGCTGGCCAATAGAGAATTTCAGCTTCAGCATGTCAAGCCAATCCACATTGGAGAGGAAACTCTCCTTGTTAATCAGCCATGCAGCACCAAGGCTCCAGAAGTTGCCCCACCAGTGGTCTTTGTGGAAGACACTGGAAGCATCACGTCTGTAGCTGGCACTTGCGAAGTACTTCTGGTCGTAGTTGTACTGAGCACTCAGGAAGTAACCTTCCACATTATATCTGCTTGTGTATGATTCTGCAGGTTCACCTGTCTTGGCTACAGCATTCAGTTCTGGGATTTCTGGAGAGAACATGCCCTGTCCGTATGCACGCAGGAACGTAGTGCTTTGGCGATAGTATTCATGACCCAGAACGGCATTCACATCATGTTTGCCAAACTGTTTTGCAAAGCTCAATGTCTGAATGTTGTTTGTGCGCAAATAGTTGGTTTGCTCTTTTTCAACTTGGCCGTTTATGCCTTTCTTTGCACCTTCGTAGGGGCTGCCTACAAAGCTATAATTTCTGTGTGCCCAGTCAACAGAGGTTGTGACATTCAATTTCAACCAATCTGTGAATTTGACTTCTACGTCGAAAGAGCCATTCAGTTGATTGCGCTTTGTCAATTTCTCGTCGTAACGGTTTGATCCCAAGGGGTTACCTGTGCTGAGGAATGGACGTACCAAACCAGGATATCCGCTATATACTTCAGTATTTACACCATAGTCATATATTTGATGGCCATATTGGTCTGTTGCAATCGCAGGTCTACCATCTGCGCCGATTGTGCGTACATACAGAGGATAGATGGGAGCCATCATGCTGGTATAGTACATCAGAGAATTGGAACCGTTGCCATCGAAGCCAGGAGTACCGTTGGTCTTCGAGTTTGTGTAGGAAGCGTTTCCGCTCACTTTCAGCCAGTTCTTAATGCGGTAATCTGCTTTCAAGCGTCCAGTGAAGCGCTTGTAGTCGGAATACTGGATAATACCATCTTCGTCCAGGTATCCGAGACTTGCAAAGAAATTGCCTTTGTCGTTTCCGCCACGGAAGCTGACATCATACTGTTGGCGCAAGGCAGAGTTGTAAGCGGCATCCTGCCAATTGTCGGGAGTCAGATAATAGTTCACGCCATTGGCACTATAGGTGCGGCCAAGGGTTGCATGGGGATTCAGCTTACCGTCCATGCCAATGAGTTGCTCGCTTTCAGGAATAGTGTAGATGTTATATCCCAAGTGGCTAAGCAAGGTCTCATTTGCATTTGCATTAGCAGTAGCGGCATCCATGCCTTGCTTATAATAGTAGTTGTTGTACAACTGGCCGTAGTAGGTTTCATAGTACTGACCGGGATCTGTGATGACATCATAGTCCTGGACGGCACGTGTGTTAGCACCCCACTTCATGTCGACTGTTACTGTGGATTCGTTGTGCTTAGCCTTCTTGGTTGTAACGAGAATGACGCCATTTGCACCACGAGCACCATACAGGGCAGCACTTGCAGCATCCTTCAATACGGTAATGCTCTCGATATCACTTTGTGCAATGTTGCTCAAGCTTGAACTGTAAGGAGCGCCATCAACGATTATCAGGGGTTTCGTATCAGCATACATAGATGAAATGCCTCGAATGTTCATTGAACCGGCATCAGCACCAGGAGCACCACTTGAACCACGCATCTGCAAACCGGGAACGTTACCAACCAGGGCGTTGGCTACGTTGGTTGTGACATGTTTTTCAAGGTCTTTGGAGTCCATTACAGATGCGCTACCCGTGAAGGCCTGCTTGGTTGAAGTACCGAAAGCCACAACGATGACTTCGTCCAAAGCTTTGGTATCTGTTTCCAGAAGAACCTTCATGCCGTTGCGGGCTGCAAGGGTTGCGGGCTTCATACCCATGAAACTGAAGTTCAGGCTCTTTTTGCCTTCGGGAAGAGTGATTGTGAACTTACCGTCAACGTCTGTCAAGACACCTGTTGATGTGTCAGGAACACGAACGGCAACTCCAATCAGAGGTTCGCCAGACTCAGAATCGACTACAGTACCTGTAATCTGCTTCTGGGCCATCGCCATGCTTGCTGTCATCAACATACAAGCAAGGATTGAAAGGAATTTTTTACCCATGTTGTTTTGTTTAAGTAAATAATAATATAATAATGTAATGTTTTCAGCTTCTTTTGCTATAAAGTGTTACGCGTTTAAAGCATGGTATTTTCTAGTTTAACATTTATTTTATTTGCGCAAAATTACATAAAAATTTCAAATATGCTATCAAAAACATTAAATATTTTTAAATGTGAATGTCATTTTAACACGAAAAATTCACATTTTTGACCATTTTGAGCAAAAAAGTTCCTCTTTTTGAAGAAAGGGCACATCCTCTTTTTTTATCTTTTTAACATGGCAAATTGCAAACACGAGGTAAGTGGTTGGTAAAATTTAACACGCTAACTTTACCAACATAACACTATACAACTGCCAACGTAACACTATACGATTGCAATCGTAACACGTTAAGTTTGCGATTTAACTGCGTTACGTTTACGGACAAACAGGGGAATGTTACAAATAGGGGGAGTAGTTACTCCAAACCGTCGAATTGGCAAATAGCTTGGCGCCAATCGTCTGGGAAAGGCATGGATTGGTGATTCTCCAAATCGTAGAGCACCATGACAGAGAGGCAGCGACATTTCACTTCCTGCGTATC
>JAGCXU010000085.1 GCA_017961145.1 Bacteroidaceae bacterium
GCACCTTGTCGATGTAGTTGAGGTAGTAGCAGTTATTGAAGTAGTTGGCAGTTGTGCCGCCATGCGTCAGGGTGGCGCTGTTGCCGTCGATGCCCGTGCCTTCCTTGAAGTAGCAGGCTGCGTAGCAGTTGTTAAGTGTTACACTACTGCTGCCGTTTGACCAACCGGAGAAGGGGCTGTACATCGAACTGCCGGGATTACCCAAGGGACCGAGTACAGCGCAGTTGTTGAAGGTAATGTTTGCGTAGTTAGCGCCCAGCATACCTGCATCACCTGTTACGCCAGAGCGGTTACCGGTGACGTCGACATTGGTCACTACGTTCTCTACGAGCACTGTGCCTTCAGCACGGCCGATGAGGGCACCGAAGTGGATGGCTGTGGAAACCGCATCGCCCTCTACGCGCAGGTTGCGGATGGTGGCTCCGTTGACGTAAGCGAACAGGCCGCAGTAGTTGCTGGTGACGCTGTAGCTGTACGTGATGGTGTAGCCCTTGCCGTCGAAGGTGCCGGCATATTTGTTGGCGTCGGTGCCGACCATGACGTTACCGGTGAGTGTGATGTCGGCAGCCAGATAAGCTTCGAGGTCGGTCTGGCCTTCATTGACGGCCTGAGCGAAAGCTTCGAAGTCGGCGGCCGTCTCAATCTTCATGCCTGTCTCGACTGGTTCGTCGCCGCCAATCTTCACGAAATGCCAGCGACCGGGATAGCCGTTGCGGGTTACATCGGCACTTTCGTAGGTGTCGTCGCCCACTTCCTGCTTGGCGAGGCTGTTGCTGGCGCGGTCGTTGCGCAGATAGCCCTGGACGTGCAGCGAATGCTCCGACTCTTCGTTGGTCATATAGAAGTTGCCCTCGCCATCTGCCAGGTCGGTAAGGGTGTAGCCGACAGGCGTGTCCGAGAAGGCGACATCAGCCTCCCCTTCGTTCATGTTGCCGATGTACCTGCCGTTCTCCTTGTTGAGGAAAGCCCACTGGTCGCCCACCTTTTCGGCGGTCCAGATGAAGCCGTCATCCTCCTTGTCGAGGTCGGCCCAATAGACATAGATTTCGCCCCATTTGGTGGGGAAGTTCTCCTGCTGGCAAGCCATAGCCTTGGGCTTGCCAGTAGTGGGGCCGTTGAACTTGCCGCGGTCGCTGATGATGTAGAACTGGTCGCCCTCCTTGATCTCGCTCAAGCTCTTGATCCAGGGGTCGGGAACGGGAACTTCCATCGCAGCCACCTCTTCGTCGGTAAGAGGCGTTTCCCAGAATGCCACCTCGCTCACATAGGTGTCCGAAGCCTCGCCATCCTCGTCACAGAACAGATAGAAGCCCCAGGGGTCGAGCTCGAAGCGGCCATCCGATGTTTCGTAGTTAATGATTTTCTTGCCGTTCACATAGAGCTTGGCATAACCCTCGCTCATGGTAAAGACGATGCGGTACCAAGTGTCGTTCCAGATGCGGCCATAGTAGCCTCCCAGATAACCGCCAAGTCCAATCTGACTCTTGCTGATGAAGAGTTCAGCGTCGTTGGTATTAGCCCCGTTGGTCTGGAAAATGGCGTCATAGACGTAGGCATCGGGCACCTTCATGTCGAGCATGAAAGTGTAGGACATAGTGGCACTGGCACCCTCGGCACGCTGCAGTTTCATGGCAGCGGTCTTGGGCACGAGGATTGCGCCGTCTTCGGCTGCCACTCCGTCGGCCGCCACAATGCCTGCCTCGCCGACGGTAGCTTCCGAGATGCTGTGGTCGCCCAGCACGGCGGGACTCAATGTCAGACTGCCCTTGCTGGCGGCCAGGAGGTCGCTGGGGTTGTCAAATTTCCACTGACCGGTCGGTTCAGGCACCTGAGCCATTGCCGTCAAGTTTCCTGTCAGACCAATCAGGCCAATCAGGAGCATGAGAAGAAATTCTTTTTTCATAGTAAGAGTAATTTAGGTTTGTTTATATAGAAACTCACTTTTAACTTGTTCTTTTTTTATGTACGACACCGCAAATATACATTTTTCACTTAACAAAAACAAAAAGAAAATACTTTTTCTTCCATTTTCTTCACAAAATGTTAAAATGGTAAAGACATGAGAATTATAACACAATAATCCCCAGACACGATACACGTGCTGGGGATTATTATTTGCGAAATTAGACAGTCGTTTAATCTTCGTTGTCCCAAATGTCCCAAGTGTTGTCTTCCTTGGTGAGGGCAGAAGAACCGTCAATGGTTGTGTCGTCGTAGATAGGAAGACTCTCGGCAAGCATCTGTGATGCCTGAGCCTCGTTGATTTCAATTAAAGGCTTAATGTACTTCATTATTTCAAAACTTTTTTGTTACCAACAATATTGATGCCCTTCTGCATCTTCTGCAGACGTTGGCCTGCGAGGTTGTAAATAGGCTCGTACTTATCAATGTTCTGCTCAAGGTTCTCAATAGCTGTTGCACCATCCTCACTGAGAACGAAGCCCTTGACGCCCGAAGTGCTTACGAGATAAGCCTTGCCTTCGGGAATGGTGCTACCTACTTCTGTACGGTAGAAACCAACTGTTTCGTTGATTTTACCAAGTACATACTCGCTGCCGGTTGCTGTGAGGGGTGCTGCTGTGCCGAGCAACTCGTTCTCGCCCGTAATGGCAGGAGCGGATGCGGCGGGAGTGAAGCTGAAGTAGCCCTCAGCGCCCTTGAGCACGACGGCTGTCTGGGCGGGAATGGTGTTGGCCTGCTCGGTGAGGGAGAGCCAAGAACCGTTCTTCTTGCCCGTAAAGACGGTAACGTTGCTGGAGAGCGTGCCAGCCGTCTCGTCGTTGTAGATAGTGGCATAGCCGGCATCGGTCATCGGATAGACTGTACCATGCGTGTTGTCGAGTTCGGGATAAGCGTCCTCGCCGATGGTCTGACGGAAGGCACCGCCCAGCTTGTAGGCAATCTCGCCACTTGCGCCCTGCTCAGCAGTAACGCCCTCGAAGCAGTTCGTCGCATCACCACCCATAGGATAGTCGCACGAGAACTTGGGCAGCGTTGTGTAGCAGTTGATGAAGTGACCGCCAGCGCACTCACCGGCAACAGCATCCTTCTGAGCATGAGACGTCACGAACTCGAATGTGCCGCGAGCGTAGCAGTTCTCGATGATGGCATTGTCGTGATGCTCACCAGCGATAGCACCGCAACGCAGACCAGCTGTGCTCTCGATGTGACCGTTCACAAGGCCGAGGTTGTAAATCTTGCCGCCACGGGTGCGGGAGAAGAGACCACCCTCGCATTCAGTCTTCACGTAGAGGTTGCTGATGACGTGGTTGTTGCCATAGAAGGTACCGCGGAAAGGCCTCTGCCAAGAGCCGTCGTTGTTCAGGCCGATGGGCTGGAACTTGTCGCTGGATTCCATGTCGATGTCGGCAGTCAACAAGCCATTGGCAAACTGGTCACCTCCGTTGACAATCTCGGAGAAGCGAATCAGCTGGCCGAGGTTACCGATGGTATAGGCGTTGTATTCTGTATCGTAGCCCGGCTCTTCGTATGCGCCGCAAATGGTGCAGATGCCGTTTGCATAGTCGTGAATGCAGACAGCGTCGTCGGTCTGGATGAGACGAACCTTTGCGGAGCGGTCAGTGGTGCCGTCGCAATCAATATGCAGGGCATAGTCGCCATCCACTTCCACTACGGTTGCGTAGGTAGCATTCTTGCCGGACAGCTCGAAGTAGTGAGGCACGCCACCGTCGAAGGTCTCGTTCACCTTGACTGTGGGATTGCCCTCTGCGTCATACTCGGTCACCTTCACATTATCGATGTAAACTTCATGCCATATGCCGTTGTCAGCGCTGACGCGCAAACCTACTTTGCCAGGATTCAGCAGGGCAAGGTCGGTCATATCACACTGCACAAAGGTCTCCACTAACTGGTCGTCAACGTAGGTATAGACCACGTTGCCTTCCACCTCAATCATCACATGACGCTTTTCTCCCCAGAAGTCTATAGCCTCGAAACCGGGATAGCGCGGACCGCCGGCATGTGCCTTCCACGACTCGTTGCCGTTGTCGAGGTGATAGTATGTGCAGACGCTGGTGTCGTTGTAGTAGTTGGGCGAAATCTGCCACATGTAGTTGCTGCCGCTTTCCGTGATACCGAATATGATGGAAGCGTAGCCGCTCTCGATGGTCATGTCGGCCTCGACGGTGTAGTGCATGTCGATGGCATCCTTGAACATGTTGTTGGGGAAGTACTTCACCTCGCTGAGGTTGCGGCCCTCGGTGGTGATGGCTCCGTCGGCCCAGATGGGGTCGTTCCGCCAGTCGCCGTTCGTTGCCTCGAAGTCCTCGAAGTAGAGCACGTCGTCTGTATCGTTGGCAGTCACCTTGAAGTAGTCGTAGCTGGCAGACTCGTTGACGGTTCCGTCGTGGTCCTGGCGTGTACCCACCAAGCCGTAGCGGAAGTTGCCGTCGCGCTGGTCGATGAGGACGAAATCGGTGTCGGTAGCCTTGCGGAGATACGTGTCGGCATGCTGGCCGTCATTGCTGATGACAATCTTCGTGACGAACCAGTCGGAAGTGTTCAGCGTCACGCCCTTGTCGGCTGTGTTGATCTCGGCAAGCAGGATGCCGCCCACCTTCCAGTCGTGCGGACGGAACAGAGACTTCGAGCCGTCGACTCCCACGTTGAACTGCCACATGCAGATTGCGCCGCCATAACCCTCATAGGCACGGAAGGCAATGCCTGCACCCAATGCATTAATCTTAAACTTACTCTCGATGGTGTAGTTGTCAGTGAACCTGTAACTCCACGCCTGAATGCCACAAGCCATGATGGCAAGCAACATTACCAATAATCTCTTTCTCATAATTGTGTTTTTTAGTTGTTAAATGTTATATTATATATAATGTATTATGTGTTTCGCTTCATTTAATCAGTACCTTCCTGCCGCCGGAAATGACGATACCCCAGGGGGAATTACTATTTGACGATTTACGATTTGCGATTCGTTGACCGCTGAGGTTATAGGCCGTCCGTCGTCCGTTGTCTGTTGTCTGTTGTCTGTTGTCTTCTATTGCACTGATGCCGTCGGGCGTCTCTTCGAGCCAGGCCAGGATGTCGCGTGACATCTGTCCGGCCACCTTCAGCCTTCCGGACACGATATGTCCTTCAGAGAAAGGATTGGAGGAAGAGAAGTCTTCTGAAAAGATGACATTGTCTGCTCTGCTGCCCGACTTCAACGCTATTTTCACGTTGTCGAACCAAGCATTCTCTGTCTTTCCGTAGGCATCATCGTGTGCCTGACGGAACCCAATCCTGCCGAAAGTGAAGCTGCCGCTGCGCTCATCAACAAGGACATTGTCGATATAGGTCTTGACGTAAGCCTCGTCCTCTATCTCGAGCCGAACCTTGAAGGGATGGCCGGCTTGTATGTTGACGGTACTCGGCAACTCAATCTCTCCCAACAGAGAGACGCTGCCGCCAAGCCAACGATGGGGACGCAAGCGAGGGTGCTGAGGGTCGGAAGCGTTGAACTGCCACATGTAGTAGCTCTCTGCATCGGTAATAGAGAAGCAAACGCCCGCCGAGAGTTGCTCGACTTCTGCCTCTACCTCTATTATATAAGAAAGCTTCTCGTCCACAGGGTCGATAGGCGAACCGTTCTTCAGCAGCATGGCGTCATCAACAACGAATACCGATTGACTAGGACGCAACGTCAGGCTGAATTCGCTCCCATGGGGAAGTTCTGTCGTTTTGCCCGTATGGGGGTCGAGCAGAGTGAGCTTTGTGGCAGAGGTCTTTACCTTGATAGTGTTTGTGGCAGAAGTGGCATCCACGTTGCCGAAGAAGAAGACATCGTGTCCGTCAATTACCTTATGCAGATAGTTGAAGGGATGCGAACCTTCCGAGAAAGCAACATCGCGGCTGGGAAGGCACTCGGCCATGACTTCTGCCAAAGATGAGGCAGAAGGCGAGGCCAGAAAGTATGCCTTGTTCTCTGAAGCGTCGAGCATACGGGAAACGATGCTTTGCACTTCCCCGTCGCCTTCCGCGCCATCGGCGGCCTGTTGGGGACGCTGCGTGGTGAACACCACCTTGACACCCTGCTCCCAAGCCTCCTCAATCTTGCGCATGTTGCTCAACGAAATAGCCCTTACGCCAGGAAGAACGATAACAGAGAAGTGCTCGTGGTTGATGGCGTTGTTCATGTTCAGCAAGCCGTTGGCCACAGAGCAGCGGTCGTCGAGAACCTCGGGATGAAGATAAGTGAAGTCGATGCCGAGGTCGTCGGTAAGGTAATGGGAAATCTGGGTATAGTCCGTTCCCGGCACGTCAACGCCACCTTCATAGTAGCCCTTCGGTCCGTCGAAGTAATGACCTGCATACTGCGTCTGTATGGGATAGAGCACAGCGACATCGGCCACATGGCGTCCCTCGCGAGCCAGCACATAGTTCAGGCGCGAAAGGAAAGTATTGAACTGAGGCAGCTCGGCATTGTACAAAGGATTGCGCCACGACAGTTCCGGCAGGAAGGTGACATCGTTATCGTTGTACCATACGGCGTGAGGGATAAGGTGGTTGATGCCTTTCGTGTACTGCTCGATAGCCACTTGATAGAGTGTCTCCACTGAGATGTTCCCCATTGCACCATACGTCTCGGACATGACAAAGGTCTTGTCCCAGTTATTGGCCGACGAGGACACCACTTTGTAGAAGTCCTCGGTGTTGCGGCCATTGCCTATCTTGTCGATACCGGGCATCGTGAGGTGCTTGCCCACAAGCATCAGGTCGCCCGACACGCTGGTCGGGTTCACAATCTCTTCTTGGTCCTGATGCCCCGTCGCCAGGATGCCATGCTCTGTTGCCCAATCGCAAATGGTCTTCATGAAGCCCTCGCTATAAAGCGTAGAGTGCAGGCCGAAAAGCAGGTTCCTTGCGTATGCAGTCGTGCTGCCTATGTCGTACCATAAAACAGGATAGAGCGTCTCGGGCGAGAAGCCGTAACGGGCCTCGAACTGTTCGTTGAAGTCGTTCGTCCACATTCTCCCTTGCGCCCTATACATCGTGGGCTCGTCGAAGAAGGTGGAGACGATGGTCTGGCCGAAATCGTCGGCAAAGTGTTGGTAATATGCCTCGTGTGTGTCCTGAACAAACAAGCTAACCGCTTCGGAGGAAAGATAGTCCACATTCGGGTCGCCATCGATGACGCATTGGAACAACAACACGCGCCAACCGGATTGCGTTGGGGCTGTCCACGTCAACTGACCGGTCGTTTCGTCATAGTAGTCGCGGAGGGGAACAATCTCTTTCGTGTTCATGTTCCATGCCACGAGCGACATGAGCTTCCCCTGAAGAGAAAGCTGGCGGTTGAAGGTGGCGCCGCTGCCCACTCTATACTCCGTCTTGTCGAGGCGCTTGATGGTGTGCTCGGGGTGATTGTTCTTGAAGGTGGTCACGCCCGAGCCGTTGATGGCGCCCATGCTTCCGCTAGGAAAGCCATACTCGTCGTAGATGGACATGTGAGCTCCTAAAGCGCGTGCCTTGCTGACTGCTTCTCCATAGAGAGTGAAGTAGCTTTCAGAAAGGTAGTCGGGCCGGAAGCCTCCTCCGAAAGGCAGGATGGCACAGCCGCCATAGCCGTCCGTTTCGACCATCTGCTCAAGTTGCTGCACGAGCGATGAGCTCGCAACTTGCGTATTGTTCCAAAACCAAAGAGGAATAGGGCGCCAAGGCATAGAGGGCTTAGCAAACTCCTTCGTCTCAAGCAAAGGAGTTTCCTCGCTCCAGGTCTGACAACTCATGCACCACAGGCAACACAGAAAAGTTGCAAGGCGCAGGATGTTTCTTCCCTTGTACTTCATTTTACTACTATCTTTTTGCCGCCAGTGATGACAATGCCTCGAGCAGGAGAGTCATCAGGCAGACGCATCCCATTCAAACTATAGAATGCATTAGCGCTTTTGCCAGCATTTACGTTCTCGCCTACATTTTTGATACCAACGGGGACTTCACTACTGACAGAGAAAAGATATGAGCCAGATCCAACCTCGAAGGTAGCATAGCCATCGGCTGTACCGATGTATTCAACGCCTTCAGCCTCTTCTGCAATCTCACCGCTCTCGTAGATGTAGAGTCCATCGCTGATGGGCAGGCGCAGAGTTGCTGTTGTGTTGGCAGGGATAGTAACACGATAGGTAAGTTCTTTAGTTCCTGTACACTGCCACTCTGCCTTGATGCTGCCGTAGTCGGCAGCGAAGTCTGCATCGGCAAACGTGATACGCTTCTGGCCGTAACGCAAAGTGGTGCGAGTATCGGGATAGGGCTGCAGAACAAAGTGCTTGAAGCCTGGCTGTGTCTCGTCGGGCACAATACCAGCCATATGACGAAACATCCACTCAGCAATGATGCCATATGAGTAGTGGTTGAAGGAGTTCATGCTGACAGGACCATATCCGTTTGCCACAGTATAGGAATTCCAGCGCTCCCAGATGGTAGTTGCGCCCTGATCGATGCTGTAGAGCCAAGAGGGATCGTTGCGCTGGAGCAGCAATGTATAGGCATCGTCGATGTAACCGTTCTCTGTGAGTGTCTGGTTCAGGATGGCTGTGCCAAGGAAGCCAGTATTGAGTTTATAGGCATTGTTCGTGATAGCTCGGTGAAGATAGCTACGAGTACGGCTGATAGATGTTTCATCAGGCAGTAGGTTATAGCGAAGTGCCATGAGATAGCCACATTGGGTGGCTTGAGTGGGCACTTTAGAGGTACTGAGGTAACGACCCTGCCACTCAGTCTTAATATTCTGGAAGAGTTGTTCATATTGCGTTGCCTTCTGGCTGTAGATGTCGCCTTCCTGTTCGGAGAGAGCACGACAAGTGCGAGCCATGAGATCAGCATCATAGGCATAATAGCATACACTGCAGTAGCGACTATCGGTGTTGACGTAAGCAACCCAGTCGCCATAGGTTGTATAACCACCATTGTACTGATAGCCGTCGCCGGTCTGTGCGGCAAGGAACGACATGTAACGCTCGTTGGCCTCGAAATTGTCGCGCAAAATATCCTTGTCACCCGTCATGAGATAGACTTTCCAGGGCAGAATGACGCCTGCATCAGCCCAAGCTGCAGCACCATAGCCTACCTGCCAATGATAGGGAGCAATCACACCATATGCACCATCGTTACGCTGAGCATCACGCATATCGCGCATCCATTTCTTGTAGAAGTTGCGAGTGTCGCCATTGTAGAGGCCTGCCATGGAATAAACCTGTGTGTCGGCTGTCCAACCCATGCGTTCATCACGCTGCGGGCAATCTGTGGGCACGCTGACAAAGTTTGAGCGCTGTCCCCACATGACGTTGCTGTAGAGCTTGTTGACGTCCTCGTGACTGGTGCGGAATGAGGACTTCTCCTCGACAGCGCTGGTCACGGTCTCACCGATAACGTTGGTAAGTTCCACATCTGCAGAAGCAGTCACCTCGATGTAGCGGAAGCCGAAATAGGTGGATGTGGGGTGGAAACTCTCGCCCTCAGTTGCGCCCTTGAGCGTGTAGTAGAGCGTAGCTTCCGCAGAGCGCAGGTTTTCGGTATAGACGGAACCTGCGGGGCCGTCGTCGCCGCGACCACGGTCGCCAGTCGTGTTGGGCATCTCGCCGAAACGGAAGCGCAGCTTAGTGCCAGAAACGCCTTTAGCTGTAAAACTTACCCAACCCGAAGCGTTTTGCCCGAGGTCGATGACGGCGGTCTGTCCTGCTGTGAGGTTGAAACTGTTCTGCCCCGTAATCTCCTCTACGACATTTATTGCGCCATAGGTCTTGCCGTTGGACTTCGTGCCTTCGTAAATCTGAATGGTTTGCGGATAGCGACGCAAGGCTTCGACAGCCATGATGGCTGGTCCCTCAAAGGCAAGTATCTCGCCCTTGAAGTCGTTGCTTGCAGCCACGCCGAACCACTCGCTGTCGTCGTAGTCGGGCAGGAACTGTCCGTCCTCGAGACGAGCATCGTAGGTTTCGCCGTTATAGATATCGCCCTTGCGCAGCGGGCCGTTGGTGTTGCTGAGCCAAGTGAGGTCTGTGGGAATAACTTGCGTGCTGCCGTCTTCCAGCTCTATCTTGAGCAGGGCGCGGAAGGCGTTGGGCTTGTTGCCATAAGTTCCGTGTACAATACCGCCATTCCACCAGCCGCTCGACACCTCGGCACCGATAGCGTTCTTGCCATTCTGCAAGAGGGCCGTCACGTCGTGGGTAGTGTAGAAAACGGTCTTGAGCATCTCTGTTGCGCCAGGCTTTAGCTCGTCGTAAAGGGTGTTGCCATCGTCATCGGTCTGACCGACACGCTCGCCGTTTATAAAGACGTTATAGACGCCCAGTCCTGTTGCATAGAGGCGGGCACGACGGACGTTACTGTTCAACTCGAAAGTCTTACGGAACATAGGCACACCTGCTGTGATGCTGCCATCTTGCTGCATGAGGCGCTTGGAGCTGCCCACGGCTGCTTCCATATAACATTGACGGCTGCCGTTGTAGTCGCGGATATCAGTTGCATTAAAAGCATTGCCCGCTTCCTCGAAGTCTTCGCTGAAGGTCACGGTACCATTACCTGCTCCGTCGTAGACGGTCATCATGATGTTGTCGAAGTATGCCTTCTCGCGCTCGTTGCCAGTGGCGCTGACGCGAACGCCAAGGTCGCCAATTGCCAGCACGCCTTGAGTGTCCTGATAGGTGTCAACTAATACATCATCTATATATGTACGCACATAAGGCGTTTCACATTCCAAAACGATGTGATGCTGATGGCCCAGGAGGTCAGCCTTGCTAAAGGCAGTGATGGGCGTGTCGTTATAGGTGAGATTGCCATTGTTATAGACGTGGCGGCGCACGACAGGCTGGGCGACGTCGAGCGTATTGATGGCCCACATCATGTAAGTGTCGCCGGAAGTAGCACTGAAGCAGATGCTGGCATTGTCCTGAACGAGGGTAAAGTCGTACTCAACATCGAAACGCACCGGCTTTGCAACTGTCTGTTGCCATGCATATGTGGCAGGACCACTCACATAGAATTGTCCGTTCTGCAATGTGCCTTGAGTAAACATGCAAGTACTGCCGTTGAAGTTCTCCTCATAAAGCACTTGATTGCCAGACCTTACGATGAAGTCGTCGAAATAAGCCTGTTCGGGCTGGCTGCCGTTGTCATAGTCTTCGCGGAAGCCAAACTCGCCATAAGCAAAGTCGCCAGTACGAGTATCAATAAGTACATTATCGATGTAGGTCTTAGCGACATTGGCATTCGTGATGACAACCTTCAAGGTGTGCTGTTCTCCGTTCTGGATGTTGACGCCTGTAATAGCACCCTCTGAGAGAAGCGAAGGGTTGCCACCGCTCCAACGATGTGGACGGAAGCGGATGCTGCCATTCGTGTTCACCTGCCACATATAGTAATTACTATGGTCGGAAGCGGCAAAGATAAGACCTGCTGCAAGCTGCTTAACATTGAACTTCACCTCCACTTCGTAATCTGTGATGGGACCTTCGCCTTCTGCTCCGGCCTCGTTGGTGCTTGCCTTAATCCAATGTGTTCCGTTCCAAGCACTGGCATTCATCAGGCCTGTTTCGAAGTATGCCTTTTCTGTGCTAGTTGCAGACTCGCCTTTATTGTCGGAGACAGTAACTCGCCAATAGTAACGTGTCTCGGCAGAAGGTGAGAAACCTTTGGCTTCGACATCAACACTTTGGTCGGAATTGACGACTCCTGATTCCCAAACGACATTACCGAAACTGGCGTCGCTGGCAATCTGCACATTGTAGCTTGTCTGCATCACACCACGAAGTTCGCTCTGCAGCTGCCATGAAAAGTGAACATTACTCTTGTCGATACCGACTGGATTGTGATAGTCCTCAGTACGAAGACCGGTAACATCGAGTGCGAAGGCAGGAATAGCCACCATGCACACATAAAGGAAAAACAACCTTTTTCTCATATTACAATGCAATTAATGTTTAGTTTTTGGGTACAAAGAACGGATTTTCTTTTCACAGTAAAGATGATTATATGACTTTTTGATGTAATAATTTGATATATTGCTGCGTTTTCTCTATCTTTGCAAAGTAAATCATGCTAAAACCACTCTTATGGCAACCATAAAATACCTGCTTGCTCACAAATCAGATTACCTTTGGCGTATTATAACTAAGACAGTCGGATTGCAAGATGTAGCACCAGGAAGCACCTATCCAGTAGGGAAGCATCCTGACGATTATTTCTTCTCTCCTGAGAGGGGACGAGTGCTTCAAGAGATTCAAATTCTGTATATTACCAAAGGAGGAGGCTGGTTCGTCTCGTCTCATCAACCGAAGAGGAAGCTGCGGGCTGGTGATGCCGTCATACTTTACCCTCATGAATGGCACAATTATGCGCCAGATCCCGAAACAGGATGGTCTGAAGCATGGATAGGTTTCACAGGAGAACTAGCGAAGGAACTCATCAATAAATTCTTCCCAGACAAGTCGAATCCCATTCATCGGGTTGGCGTTTATGATACTTTATGCGCAACTTTCGAGAAAGCCTACGAAGTCGCAGAGCAGCAGTTGCCTGCCTACCAGCAACAGTTGATAGGGTACGTAAGCCTCATCATCAGTACCATCTATGCCCGAAGCATACAACTACCCTACTTGAGCAACCCGGATGCCAACAACATCAATCTGGCAATGAAACATATGAGACAGAATCTTCATTGCAATCTACGAATGGAAGATGTTGCCACTCAGGCAGGTATGGGCTATTCCAAGTTCCGAAAAACTTTCAAGGATTACACGGGATTCTCGCCCGCACAATACTTCCTTCATCTCAAGATGGAGCACGCAAAAGACTATTTACTTAGCACAACACTCTCCTGCAAGGAAATATCTTTTCGACTGGGATTTGACTCCGCATCCTATTTCAACAAGATGTTCCGACTCTATCAAAGGCAAACGCCAATTGAGTATCGCAATTCAAGCCGAAAAAGCTGAACGATACACAAACACAGGAAACAAGTCATTCCAGCAAAATTCGCCCGTTTCATCGGAAAACTTAACGTGGGTAGTTTGCAATTTTAACGTGTGTCGTTTGCAAATTACACGTGTTAAGTTGGGCAACTTAACGTGCCTAAATGGCAAACTAGGTTAGCCTAGTGACAAAAGGACATGTTTTAGAAGCGTCCGCCACCACCGCCGCCCCAGCCGCCACGGCCACCACCGCCGCCACCCCAGCCGCCTTGGCCACCACCGCCATTGAAGCCAGCTTGACGGGTTTCCTTGTTGCCCATGAGGTTGAAGCGATAGATAAAGTGCATCATCACATAGCTATGGATAGCGTTCGTCCAAGTGTCGCTACGATTCGTAGCGCTGTAGTTGCGGTTGATGCTCGAGCGTTCGCGCAAGATATCATACCACTGGACACTTACTGTAGCGTTCTTCGACTTGAGGAAGTTTTGGCTGATTTGTGCATTCCAGATGAGTTCGTTGGTGTTCATCGAAGCATCATCGTAACCACGACGGCTCTGCTGCGAGATATCGCTACTGAACTGCATGTCCCAAGGCGTATTGATGACGACATTGCCACCATAGTTGTAGAACCAAGTGTCGCGGTTGCCCTGCTTCTGCATATCATTGCGAGCATGCTGATAGTTCATGCCTGCATTAACGCCAATCTCAAGGAGGTCATTGCGGAAGTTCAGGCGCAGGTTGTCGCCAACGCTGGTGCTGCGAGTGTTAGACTTCTTCAAGAGATTGTTCTCATCCATGTATCGGAACAATCCACTCATATCGACATTAGGCAAGAGATACTGTGCGGCACCTTCGTCAAGGTCGGTACTGATATAACCCACGTTGTTGCTATGGTTGAGGTTGAGATTCACATTGAGGTTGAAATACTTCTTTGCTCCAAGAGCCGTGTTGAAACCCATCCATGTTCCGGCATTCCATCCGCCATCAATGTTCATGGGACGACTGTAACTGATACCCGACGCAGTGTCGTAGATGGTGGCGTTGCTGATGGAACGACGATTCATGTTAGCGTTGGCATTGATGTTCCAGCCCATCTGCTTCTCAGGAATATAGTTATTGTAGTCAACGTTGAAACGGTCGTTCCACGAACTCTTCAGTCCTGCATTACCCGTACTGATATAAAGCGGGTTGCTATTGTCCATAACTTCAATAAGATTGGTCATTGAAGGCTGCGACATATTGCCATTGTAGCGGACGCGCAACTGGCTGGAGTTCGATATCTTCCAGCGCATATTGAAGCGTGGAGCCCAGTTCTGAATGTGACGCACAGTGTCGATATGGATGCCGCGCTTGTCGTACTCCATATCCGTACGCTGTGGCTGCCAGTTAACACCAAGATTGAAGAAAAGTTCTCCACCGTTCTCGAGCTTGTTGTTGTAGCGCAACATAAGATTAACATTCTGATTGAACTCCTTATAGGTTGCGTATTGGCTGTTCATCAGGTCGCGCTCGAGTTGTGTGAAGTCTATTCCATAGCTAGAGAAGTCCATGCCATTGTAGGTACCGTTGTAGAGGTCGATGGCGGTAACATCAGTAAGACCTCGTTCCTCCAGCGCCTTTTCGAGTTGGTCATATACCATCATCTCGCGATCGCTGTCCTGAAAACGGTACTGCCCCTGATAACTAAGCTGCACGACAGTTCCTTTCAAAATGGGTTCGGTGTAGCTGACACGACCTTGAACACTATAGTTCTTGGAAGGTGAAGTGGTGTTCTGGTAGTCGGCATTTAACTCTCCACCACGCTGATAATACTTGACGACAGAACGGCTGAACGACTCGTTGTTACTTTCGCTATACGAACCTTCTACATTGAGGGTAAGGTTACGTCCTGGTACAACAAGGCGACGATTGATTTGTAAATCACCATTGACGTTGTTGCTGTGGCTATTTCCGCTGTTCAGACGTTCGTTGCCATTGACTCGTATGCCTTCCGGATCTGCCATAGCCTTGTACTGCTCAACAGGATCAGTCAGACCAGCTTCGAAAGGACTCTGATTGAAGGTGACGCTACGACTGTTCGAGAAGCTGTCACCATTACTGTGGCTGAAGTTCGGACGGAACAGGACATTGGTCATGCTGTCAGGGAACCATTCGAGACGGAAGTTAGCGTTAAAGTTCTGGTTCCAGTTAGTACCATGATTCTTGGAATTTGAGAACTGGCTCGCTCCTGTAGGCAGGAACATTTCGCTGTTGGTTCGGCTCTCCGATTTGCTATCACTGCTATTATAGCGGACGTTACCGCCCATCTTCAAAAGACCTGCTGTATATTCAGGTTTGCCATTCTCCCAAGCAAAGGTCACGCCACCCATCGTGCTGGTAGTAATGCCATTGCCACCCCCACCCCAGCGGCCACCGAAGTCGTTCACATTGTTACGGCTGCCTATGACGGACAAAAACTTGTTGTCCATGAAACGGTTCACGTTCATCCTGCCCGAGTAGCGGTCCTCAGTGCCGTAAGCACCATCGATATTGCCAACCCAACCATCCTTCACGCCTTTCTTAACAGAAAGGTCGAGAACAGTCTCTTCTTCGCCATCGTCAATACCTGTAATGCGCGAATAATCGCTCTTCTTATCGTACGACTTCAGTTTCTTGATAAGTTTGGAGGGCAGGTTCTTCAACGCCATCTTGGTGTCGTTCTGGAAGAATTCCTTTCCGTCGACCATTATCTTGGAGATGCTTTTGCCGTTGATTTTGATGTTGCCAGAGTCATCTATTTCAGCTCCAGGCAACTTCTTGACGAGGTCTTCCAGGGCAGAGCCTTCGGGCAGACGAAACGCATCTGCATTGAAAACAAACGTATCCGCACTCATCTCCACTTGTGCCAGTTTGGCTGTCACCTCAGCTTCTTTCAGCATCTTACTGTCCTCTTGAAGGGTTATCTCACCGAGGTTAACACTTTTGTTCTGCTTCGGCAACGTGATGTTACGATAATAGGTTCGGAAACCGATGAAACTGATGCGCAGAATGTAGTTACCTGACTTGACTGCAGGAAGCTTAAACTTACCTTCGAGATCAGTCGAAACGCCGGCAGCCTGGACGCTATCCTTAGGTTGAAGCAACACGACAGAAGCACCCGGCATGGGTTCGTTCAAGGAGCCGTCCATGACAGCTCCACTCACAGTAACCTTTTGCGCCATAGCCAAATAAGAGCAAAGGCATAATATAAAGAGAGAGGTGAAACGTTTCACAAATTAGGGATTAGGGGTTATATTATTTTTATTTCGTCGTTTTCTTTGACTCGATTAATACAGAAAGGTTTATTCAGGAATCAAAATAAACTCTCTGACCTTGGGGTTGTTGTGAGACGGATACCCCATCCCATGCGAGATTGCCATTTACCCAGGTCTTTTCCACCTGCCAGTTAAGCGACCTTTCCTCTAAAGGACTCCAACCACAGCGGCTCTCTATGCAATCCTTTGTCACTTTCCAAGACTTTTGGCGAACTAAGGTAAGGTCGGCCCAATAACCCTCACGGATAAAACCACGTTTCTTGATACCATAGAGATGAGCCGGATTATGGCACATTAATTCGACAAGTCGCTCGATGCTAAGTACACCATCTGTCGTCAATCCTAGCATTAAAGGCAATGAAAACTGCACCATCGGTATGCCACTCATTGCCTTCAAGCAACCACCTTCCTTTTCACTGAGCAGATGCGGAGCATGATCCGTGCTGATAGTCCGGATACGTCCATCTGTAAGGGCTTTCCGAAGAGCATCTCTATCAACGGTTGTCTTGATGGCAGGATTGCACTTAATGCGCGTACCAAGTGTCTCGTAATCCTTATCCGTAAAAACGAGATGTGGCACACAAACTTCCGCAGTAACGCAATCATCGTTTGGCTCGAAGAGTTCCAACTCTTGGGCTGTCGTGATATGGGCAACATGAAGTCGTGCTCCTTCTTCTTTTGCGAGACGGACTGCCAATTCAGTACTTTGATAACACGCTTCATGGTCCCGAATAATAGGATGAAATCGGATGTCTGGATCTTCACCATATTGTTTTTTTATCTCTGCCATATTGGCATTGATGCGGGCTGTATCCTCGCAATGCGTCATAACGAGCGAGGGCGAGGAACGGAATATCTGTCGAAGTGACGCTTCCTTATCTACAAGCATTCCACCCGTGCTACTACCCATAAAAAGCTTAACGCCTGGACAAATAGTCGCGTCTAACTGCTTAATCTCCTCGATATTATCATTCGTAGCACCAAGATAGAAGCCGTAATTTGCATGACAGCGATGTTCTGCAAGCGCATAACGTTCTTGAAGGAGTTTGAGTGTCGTTGTCTGCGGAACAACATTTGGCATATCGAACACCGTTGTGACTCCACCTCTAGCAGCTGCTCTTGTCTCACTCTCCATCGTTGCCTTATGAGTAAGCCCTGGCTCACGCATGTGGACATGGCCGTCGATAACACCCGGGAGCAAAAACATTCCAGTAGCATCAAACACCAATTCATCATTACAATCTTCGGAATGAGGTTGGCATTTTATCTCGGCAATTCGTCCATCATTAATAGAGACGGACGCTTGGTAACGCCTGCCTTCATTGATAATTGTCGCATTCTTTATGGTGAAACGGCCTTCTGTCATACGTTTTATTCTCCCAATATCTTTTCGAAAGCTTGTATCAGCACATTGGCCATTATCTGCATGCCTTCGTCGTTGGGATGCAAAGCCGTGTCGTAACTCCAATTATCGAGTTGACGCTGACCACCACATTCGGCAAAAAAGTCGGCTACGGGAAACGACTCGTAAGCTGCTATCTGACGAATGATGTCAGCATATTCCTGGAGGTAGATGCCATCCTTGGGGTCATACCAATGATCGGGCAGGTAACCATTGAAACCATAAGCCTTTCGCGGAGTGCAAAGGATGACGCGAGCCTTTTTGTTGCGAGAGAAGATGCGATCGATGACTTGTCTGTAGATAGCGGCAAAAGTGCCGTTCTTCGTGTTGTTAATATAGTCGTCAATTGTACCGACAGGCGTAGAATGTCCCCAATCGTTGATGCCGTGTTCTATGGTATAGTAATCGGCAAGGGCAACTGCAGAGATGGCTGAAGAAAGGGTACCACCATTGACTGCCTTATTGCTGAAATTCTTGAAGGCAAGTTTCTCCATGACGCGTGTCTGATAGCCTTTGGTAAGAGGATAAGAGGCTGTATTCTCATTGAGCCATGAGATAGATGTGCCCAATGAACACCACCGACCGTTAATTACACGAGGCTCAGGAGCAACTGCTGGTGCAGACTCTGCGCTGAATACAATACTATCTACATCTTCAATGTTAAATCCGTGGTCTTTATTTTTCTCGTAGACCGTGAAACTCTGCGCCATAGCTAAAGAGGCTACGACGCAGAGGATGATAGTTAAAAATGTTTGTTTCATTACTTATTTAACAAGAACCTTTTTCCCGTTTATAATATTAATACCTTTCTGCAATTTGCTAAGACGTTGACCAGCAAGGTTGTAGATACCTACAGGCTGCTTAGCTTTAGATGTTGCCACTTCACTGATGCCCGTGTAAGTACCATCTTCACCACGAACGACAATTCCGTGACTCTCATTGAGAACGGGGAATTTATCCTCGCCAATGTTCTGATACCAGCAAATATTGCTTTGGTTTCCATTAAGTTTGTAACAGACCTCACCATTCTGAAATTGTTCAAGAGTCATCTGTGTGCCCTGTGCTGTTCCTACTGCATTAAGGTAGTAGCAGTTGTTGAGTCGCACCGTGCCACGACAGAAGGTGTAGCAATAGTCTGTGCCTGTGCCTTCAGTAAGTTCACAGGTAGTATAACAATTGTTGAGCGTAGAGGAGCCGCTGCCCGAATAAGCTACGAAGCCACAATACATCGAGCTGCCGGGATTACCCATCTTCCCGAGAGTTGCACAATCGTTAAAAGTGGCATCACCCTCTAAACGTCCGAACATACCACCATCACCTGTCACGCCACTGTGTTCACCTGTAATATCGACATCTGTGATAACGCTTTCTACGAGAACCGTATTGCTAGCCCATCCTACAAGTGCGCCAAAGTGGATAGTTGTTACGAGGGCATCGCCTTTAACATGCAAATTACGGATAGTTCCGCCATCTACGTAACGGAAAAGACCGCAGTAATTATCATTGACTTCATAGCTGTAAGTTACGGTATGTCCTTGTCCGTCAAAGATGCCACCGAACTGTGCATCAGATGTACCAATCATGAGGTTGGGATTGTCGCCATCAGAAAGGTCGATGTCAGCAAGCAACTTTGCATTAATATGAGTGCTACCTCCATTGACCATAGCTGCAAAAACGTTGTAATCGTCAAGGTCTCGAAGCAGGTAATAACCCTCCTCTTCATCAGGGAAGAAATCAATGTAATCATAGATATCAATGGCAAGTATCTCCTCTGTTGACATAGTGCCATCAACGTATCCACCAACAAGAGCAGAATAGAGGTCTTCCATTCTATCAAATTCATCCTCTGAGAGAATATCGGCAAATGCACTCTCCAATCTGCTCACCTCTTCTGCCATATCCATGAGTTTGACGTAAGCTTGCTTGCTCTCATAGATTTGCAGGAAGAGCTCAGAGAACTTCTCGACGAGTTGATATTTACCATTTGGCTCAGTCGTAGTAGCTACAGCATTGAGAGTCTGTTGAAGTTCGTCCTTAAGGGCTTGGCTATAGTTGGGATAAATGGGATAATCATCGTCGATAGCAATGGTCCGTTCATATGTATCAAGTATGGTACGTGCACGAGCCGACTGTGATTCCAAAACGCGGTCAAGACTTTCGCCTGCTTCATCCATCTGTCCAAAGTAACGAACCTTAATGTTGCCGAAACCCAGCCAGTCACGAGATAATCCTGTTCCGGGCTGACGCACACCGATAGTCAATTGGCCGTCTGTAACGTTGCAAAGTACGTAGTTGGGATAGCGGCCTGCTTGGAAAGCGTTACAACAACTAACAATACCCTGCATGGTGTAGCCGATGACATTACCTTCTTCATCCATGATTGGGAAGTCAGCAATAGGTCCGTTGATATTGCAATTTTCACCATCAATGGCATCGTCCACGCTAATCATGTCTTCAATATTTGCCTGGAAGAAATTGTGTATATTGTTCGCGTATAGCGTAGCAGCATAGTTAACGTTGTAGAAATCGTTGTAGGGAGTTGGACGGAATGCGCCATTTATCTGTAACTCATAGATACCATTCGGCAAATTCGTAATTGTTTGGTACATGTCCATAGTTGTAGCAAGGCACTCGCCTGCATACAGGGAACTCGTTTCCGAGGTGCCCCATCCCGTAGGAACTTGGCCCTCCCATCCGTTGAATTGGTCGCTTAGATCTGCATTGGTGAAGAGCATGGTTATCTCGGTTCCAATAGGTGTAGTATAAGTAATGGCCTCAACCAATTTCTCGTCGATGAAGGTAGTCTCGGCAATAATCTCTTCTTCACTAAGCGTGCAGTTGTCAAGGATATAGACAGCAGATCCATTCGGATAGTCTTCGCTTGGCGCATCAAACTCGGTAAGGTAGCTTGCCAATGCCTGACTCTTAACATTGTCCAATTCGGGATGTTCTTCCAAATATGTCTTTGTTTCTTCCACCTTAGCGATGTACGCAGCATAAGCATCTGCACAACTTTGGATGGCCTGGCGTTGCTCTTCGAGTTCATTGTAACCTGCCATGAAAGTATCAATATCCTCTGATGAACTTAGATTGCCGAGAGCTTCAAGATAAGAGTCAACAAGACTCTTTTGAAGTTTAGTTTCCTCAAGGCGCTCTGTTTCTTCCTGAATAACAAGAGTCATGAATTCATTGAAACCAGCATCGTCTGTGACGTTCATGAAGACACTACCAACACCATAAACTCTCAGATGACTATTGTCGGGCACAGGAAATTCGTCCTCATCAAGGTTCTGGTACCAACTAATTTCACGCTGGTCGCCATTGAGCAGGTAACAAAGCTCGCCGCTTGCGAGTTGCTCTTCTGTTATCTGGGATTGATGTATATTATTGCCAGTCAGTACCTTTCCAACAGCATTGAGATAATAGCTGTTGTTGATGGTGACAGTGCCGCTTTGGTGTGTCAGGGTAAAGCAGTTGCCTGTACCTGTTCCTTCAGTAAGTTTACAGGTCGAGAAGCAGTTATTCAGAGTTGTACGACTATTCCCATCCGACCAACCAGAGAAGGGACTATACATAGAACTGCCTTCGAAGCCCATCTCGCCGAGGGTTGCGCAGTTGTTGAAAGTGATGTCTGCATAATTAGCGCCAATCATGCCTGCGTCACCAGTTACTTGATGCATTGCACCAGTAATGTTAACATCTGTGACGACATTCTCCACGAGAATTGTGCCATCACCGCGTCC
>JAGCXU010000086.1 GCA_017961145.1 Bacteroidaceae bacterium
GAGATTGTACTGGTTTGACAAGCGTGAATATCCAAAACAACACGATAGATGAGTATGAATTCAATGGTTGCACCAGCCTGAAAACGGTCACCATCTGAAGCAATTTGAATAATTTAGATGTTCGTCTTCATCTTAATTATGGTGCCTTTGTGGATTGTCCCATCGAGACTTTGAATGTAGGCAGCATCCTTGCAGCAAATATCGCTCTATACCCAGCTGCCAAGTCCACGCTCAAGACGCTCAACCTGACTGATGGCGTGACCGAACTGCCCGAAAGCGCTTTCGAAGGCTGCTCCGTATTGGAAAAGGTTACCCTGCCAAGCGGATTGAAGAGCATCGGCAACGCTGCCTTCAAGAACTGCACCAGGATGGGCGACCTGTATGCCAAGATGGCAAAGCCCTTCGCCATTGACGCCAGCGTCTTCAGCGGTGTCCAGCAGCATGGCTACTGCGACCTGCATGTTCCCCAAGGCAGCAAGGTCCGCTACGCCGCTATGGAGGTCTGGAAGGAGTTTACCATCATCACCGAAGATGCAGGCTCAGCCCCCAAGCGCGGAGATGTGAACGAAGACGGCGATGTCACCATAGCCGATGTGGTGGCCGTCCTGAACATCATGGCAGGACAGTAAAGAATAAAAGAATGAAAGGACTTCTTTAACTCCCTTAAGAAGTTCCCAAACTTAAATAAAGACGGCAGTCACTTGTACTTGAGTGGCTGCCGCCTTTGTTTCTTTGGAATAGAGCGTCTTCTTCAGGGCTTGCTTCCAACTTAACGCTTACTTCCAGATATTGTACTGGAACTGCTCAAAGTGGGCTTTGCCGTTTGAGCCATAGCAATACAGGCCGAGACGGACGCCTTTCCAATTGCCTTCGTGCATCTGGAACGGTTCGCCTGCAGGAACGAAACGCTTGCCGTCCAAACTGTATGCAAACTGATAGCTGTTCTGGGGTTCGATGAGCGAGAGTCGCAAATGGATGCGCTTCGGCCTCTTTGCTTGGACGAGAGTGCGTTCTCCATTCTCTTCAATATAGATGCCCTCGGGACAAAGACCGATGCCTCTGAAGTCGCGCCCCATACAGACGAGTCCAGCAGAAGCCTGGTCAAGTTCGGAAGAAAGAAGCAGCGTCGTAGCCTCGCCTTCGTAGCCCATCGTCATTTGTGTGAGCGTACCTCGCGCTTCCCTCAGATTATTGGCAGGCAAAGCATGAAGGGTGAGGCAACCTTTTCGCTCGGAGAGGTTCCAAGCGCCTTCCACAGGATTGTGGTTCCATTGCCACTGAAGCCCCAGCGTTGTGCCGTCGAAAGTGTCGTCTGTCTGAGGCAAGGAAGGAGGTAGAGCGTCAGCCGTCTTTGGCTTTGTCCAGACTTCTACAGGCTCGCCCACGCCGTTGCCGTCAATATCCACACCAATGAGGGGCCAGTCGTCTTTCCAACGTGCGGGCTGCAAATGGAGCACTCTGCCAAGCTGAGGCGTTTGCTGGAAATGGTAGAACCACCATTCGCCTTCGGGGGTATCGACGAGGGCTCCCTGATGAGGGCCATTGAAGCGCGTACTGCCTTGCTCGAGTACAACACGACGCTCGTACGGACCGTAGATGTTCTTCGAGCGTAAAGCAGTTTGCCATCCGCTCCCCACTCCACCTTCTGGAATGATGAGGTAGTAGTATCCGCCACGCTTGAGCCACTTTGTCCCTTCAGCCACAGGGCCAGTATAGACAGTCACGCCGTCGTCGAGCAACTGGCGTCCGTCAGCCGACATCCGATGTACGACAATAGGCCCTGCTCCAAGCTGACTGCGTCCCAGATAAGCCTTTCCGTCTTCGTCCCAGAAAGGGCACGGGTCTTCCCATCCGCCGACATTCCTGACGTGGTGAAGTTTTGTCCAAGGTCCTCTCACATCACTTGCCGTTGACATGAAAAGACCTTCGTCGGGCGTGCAGAAGAAGACGTAGAAATTGCCCTCGTGATAGCGGATACTGGGTGCCCAAGTGCCTCCTCCATAGTGCTTCGTCTCGTCCCAACCAGGCAAATCGAAGCGGCTAAAGATTTGGCTTACAAAGTGCCAGTTGACCATATCTGTGCTCTCAAGGACTTGCATCCCCAAGTGATTGAAGTTGCTGGAAACCATATAGTAACGGTCACCAACACGGATGACGTCGGGGTCGGAATAGTCGGCATTGAGTACCGGATTACGATACGTGCCATTACCCTGATCGCCCCAGAGAAGTGCCTCCTGAGAAAACGTTTGGGCCGACAAAAGCAACGTGGCAAGAAGCAGAAAGACGTTTCTCATCGTTTGCGTCCTACGGATTATTTCCAGAAGCCTTCTGCCGTGAAGTATTTGCTCTTGCTGAGAGGTTCAATGGCACCAAACTTCTGCCATTCCGCATCTGCCTGGAACTGAGCGAGGAAAGCATCGGGGACATAGAGCGTGCAGCCTTTGTTGGGGGTGCAGTTCTTTGGAACAGGATAGTATTCCGTGCTGAGCAGATAGACCTTCTTCCACTTGGGAGCAGAGGCAGAAACGAGGCCGAACATGCGGTTCTTAAAGTCGTTGGGAACAGCGAACTCCTCGATTCCTGTGCAACCTGAAAATGCGCCATCGTCAATCTTCTTCATCGCGATGCCCATCAGCACGCTCTTAAGCTTCTTGCAGTTCTCGAAAGCACCTACGCGAAGCCACCAAATGTGTTCGCCGAAGCGAGCCGTCTCGAGCGAAGTGCAGTCCTTGAAAGCGTCCACACCGATGGTGTAAGCGTCCACACGAAGATTCTTCAGTGCAGTACAACCCTCGAAAGCCTGGTCGTTGATAACGGGAATCTCGCCTTGGAAGTGGACCTTCTCGAGCGATGTGCAGCCAAAGAAAGCCTTGTTCACGATATGCTGAATCTGGGGGGCAATCCAGACTTCTTTCAGGCTCGTGTTGCCCTCGAACTCGCCTTCGTTGATACTCTGAATCTGCGAACTGAAGCCCATCTTCTCCTCCGTGGGAACATACTTGTCTGCACGATGCTTAGCAGTATAGAAGAAGATGTCTTTGGCGGAAGTTTCTGTTGCTTCCTTGTCTGTCACGACTTTAGTTTCCTGTTTTGCCTGTTGATTTTCACAACTGCTGAACCCAATCAGCAAACCAAGTGCGAAAAGGGAATAAATGAGCTTAGTTTTCATAGTTTATAGGTTAAAATTAATGACTTTGTGAAGGCAAAGGTACGAAATAATTCTTATTTCTTCTTTCTTAATTCTTATTTTCTTTGTACTTTTGCACTCGATTTATGGTTTCGATAGACAATTTAAGTGTAGAATTCAGCACAAAGCCGCTCTTCAATGACATCAGTTATGTCATCAATGAGCACGACCGTATCGCTCTCGTAGGCAAGAATGGTGCAGGCAAGAGCACGATGCTCAAGATAATTGCAGGCATTCAGGAGCCCACAAGCGGAACTGTCAGCATGCCTCGAGATGCTACGATTGCCTACCTGCCGCAGGTAATGGTGCTCAACGACGAACGAACTGTCCGCGAGGAAGCAGAGCGCGCATTCGAACACATAACGGAAATAAACGACGAGTTGGAGAGCCTCAATAATCAACTAGCACAACGTACTGATTATGAGAGCGAAGCATATATGTCGCTTGTAGAACGCTTTACACATCTGAACGAGCATTTCCAGATGATGGGAGGCTTGAATTATCAGGCCGAATTGGAGCGTACCTTGCAGGGATTGGGCTTCCGAAGAGAGGACTTCGACCGCCCGACAAGTGAGTTCAGCGGAGGTTGGCGCATGCGAATCGAACTGGCAAAGCTGCTGCTTCAACACCCCGATGTTCTTCTCCTCGACGAGCCCACGAATCATCTCGACATTGAGAGCATCCAGTGGCTCGAGAACTTCCTCTCAACAAGTGCTAATGCCGTTGTGCTCGTCAGTCATGATCGCGCGTTTATAAATAATGTGACGAACCGAACCATCGAGATAAGTTGCGGCAAGATTTATGATTATAAGGTGAAGTACGACGAATATGTCGCGCTCCATGCAGAACGTCGAGAGCAGCAACTTCGCGCCCTCGAGAACCAGCAAAAAGAAATAGCAGATGCTCGTGCCTTCATCGAACGCTTCCGCTATCAAGCCACGAAAGCCATTCAGGTTCAGCAGAAAATCAGGCAGCTGGAGAAGATTGTGCCCATCGAGGTGGACGAAGTGGACAATAGTGCCTTACGACTGAAGTTCACTTGCTCGATGCGAAGTGGCGACTTTCCCGTCATCTGCGACGAAGTGGGCAAGAGCTACGGAGAGCATTGTGTCTTCAAGAATGTCAACCTGACCATCAGGAGAGGCGAGAAAGTGGCTTTCGTTGGCAGAAATGGTGAAGGAAAGACGACGCTCGTGAAGTGCATCATGGGCGAGATTCCCTTCGACGGCACACTCAAAGTCGGACATAATGTTCAAATCGGTTATTTTGCGCAGAACCAAGCACAACTGCTCGAAGGTGAATACACAGTGTTTGAGACGATTGACCGCGTGGCTAGAGGTGACATCCGACTCAAGATTCGCGACATTCTTGGTGCCTTCATGTTTGGCGGAGAGGCAGGAGACAAGAAGGTGAAGTTCCTCTCTGGAGGCGAACGCACGCGACTTGCAATGATAAAGCTCCTGCTCGAACCTGTGAATTGTCTTATCCTCGACGAGCCCACGAACCACCTCGATATGCGCTCGAAGGATGTGCTCAAGGCTGCCAGTCGCGACTTCGATGGTACCGTTATCGTGGTGAGTCACGACCGCGAGTTCCTCGATGGGCTTGTGACGAAAGTCTATGAGTTTGGTGGCGGAAAGGTTCGTGAGCACCTGGGAGGCATTTACGACTACCTGGCCCCCCTCCAACTCCCCCGAGGGGGAGAGACCGCAGCACAGAAAGCCTCCCCTCGGGGAGGTTTGGAAGGGGCTGCTTCTTATGCCGAGCAAAAGGCTTTGGCTCGCGAACAAAAGAGAAAAGAGA
>JAGCXU010000087.1 GCA_017961145.1 Bacteroidaceae bacterium
GAGAGAGGGATTCGAACCCCCGGTGCCTCTCAGCACGCCGGTTTTCAAGACCGGTGTAATCGACCACTCTACCATCTCTCCGAACTCTCCTTAAAGAGGCTTTTGGTCTTAAAGCGCTGCAAAGGTCGGAAGATTTTTTGACGTATGCAAACTTTTCACGCTTTTTCTTTGCTTAGATTTAGAAAAGCATCTTCAACAGATAGAATAGGACAGGAACTAACAGGCTTGGCAAGAGATTGACTGTCTTGCAGTCCTTAATGCCCAAAATGCTTAAGCCAGAACTCAGGATAAGCACTCCACCAACAATACTTAGCTCTACTCTCATTGGTTCCGGCATTCCGTCTCCACAGAAATATCCTATGGCATAGAACAACCCTTGCCAGCAGAAAAGGACTGGCGCAGCAAGAAGCATTATCCAACCATATGATGTTGCCAGTACAGCAGAACTGACGAAGTCGAGCGTCGCATTAGTATATAAATATGTATTAGACGGTTCGCCCCACTCCCAGCCGGCAGTCGGAGAGAGAGCCGAAAGCACAGGGCCAACGATGGAAAAAGTGCCGATGCAATAAAGCAAGCAGCCCGTAACAAGTCCCTGAACACCATTATTCCCCTTTTTCGACTTAACATTAAAGCGAGCATTCAGTCGGTCAACCTTTCCCGCCAAATCAAGTTTCGTGCCAACAAGTCCACCAAGAGCAAGACTCAAAATAAAGAGAACCGGAAACTCGCTTTTTGCCATATTGGGCAACGACGCATTCATGCCGAGCACAAGACAGCACAATCCCAAACCATCGAACAGGACTTTCTTGTATCTCTCCCCAATACCTGTGCGCACCAAAGCTCCGAAAGTACTGCCTGCAAGGATGGTAATGGTGTTGATAATAGTTCCTAACATAATTTGATTACTGCTTCAGCCAGACAAGTAGTTCGCTTTCGCTGGTCATCACGAAACGGAAAGCCTGAGCACGACTCTGGTTATATTGCTGTTCGATGTAACGAAGTGTGTCGTCCGTCTGCCCCTCTTGCAAATGACGAAGTGAGCTGTTGCTGATGACGAGAATGTCCGTAGTATCGTCGATATATGCATTTGCATAAATGCCTCGATTGCCAAGCATCTGATAAAGTTCCGTCTGCGAGACCTCCGTATCAGAGGGAAGATAGAGTTCTTTCATATAAAGCGGATTCATGCTGCCTTCGTAGCTCAAACGCGAGTCAAGATAATGCTGAAGCGTCAAATGCAAATCCTTCTTAATCTGTTCAGGAACAACGTACAAACTGTAATGCCCTTGGAAGATATCTTCCAAGTCACTCTCGCTCAAAACCTTAGGGTTGTAGCCATTGTAAGCGAGTTGCTGCAAGTATTCAAGCGAATCGGCAGAAGCGTTTTTGCCAACTACAACATAATGCACATTGCGGCTAAGGCCTTGCTTTATTTCAGCTCCGAGGGCAAGAATCCTTTGCTGAGTGGGTTTAGGTATACTGCCAAGCAAGCAAACAGAGCGTCCTGAAAAGGGCGTCTCCTGCTGGAAGTCGGCGTCGCTAAACAGTTCGTATTGCATAGCCTATTATCCACTATTCCTCTTCCTTCTTGGCAGGAAGTTGACGGACAACAATCTCATTGGAAACCGTTCCGCTGGTAAGTATCAGCTTCGCCTCGCGTCCATTCTCTGTATCAGAGTTTGAATCGAGTGTTAAGTTTACGCGAGACTTGCCTGAAGCGCCAGCCGTCTTGTCGAGCACAAGCCATTCCGGTTGATCTCCATCGAAGCTGAGAGTCCAGTTATTCTGTACAGTAAAGCAGATGGAATCTCTTAAGAAATGGGCACTATCTATCAGTTCGTAATGTGCTACTTTAGGAATAACATAGGAGTCGTCGAGATAAGAATCGACCGTATAGGCAGGATGCGACACCTTGAGCATACCGAGCTGAACGAAAGGAGCAGAATAAGAATATTCGTACGATTGCACAAGAACCGTACCACAACGAGTTTCCCCAGTAGTGTTAGGCTGTAACGTTAGGAGTACTGAGCAGTAGTAACGCTTTGTATAGTCATTAACGATGTCCCTGTGAGAATCGCCATTTATGGTTATCCAGGCATCTTGGGGTGTAACTGTCCAACTGTCGAAGGTATAGAAACATACGGAATCTACGGTCTGGTCGGCATAGAGGATGATTGGCTGTTCTACGGGCGAGAGCTGATGCATCTCAGGACTGCTTACGCAACAGGCAAGCGAAAGGAGTAAACTGCAAGCAAGCAGCGATGTCTTTATACTGTTCATATATGTAAAATCTTTAATTCTGTGGGCAAAGTTAGGCAAAAAGACACATTCTGCAAAATCTTTTGGCAGGAAGTTTTCTTCTTTCGAAAGAATTGTGTATATTTGCGGAGTGAAAAACATCTACCATAGGGATATAATTGAGATTCTGATTGAATGTGGACGGGAAGGGTTGCGCATTAAGAACATTGCCCGCAGAATCTTCAACAGACACGCTGATTTCTTTGTAAAAGACCTTGAGTACTCTGAGATCCGCGACAGTATTGGCCGTTACCTATGGGAGCAGAGCCAACGCAACGAATCGCCTTTTGTTCGCACTCGTTATGGCACTTACGCCATCAAGCCGGACTTTGCCATTCAACTTGACCTCTTCCTGGACTTTGTTTCAAGAAGCGAATCGCATAAAGAGTCGGCAAGACCTCAGACGGGACCTCGCCACATACAGCTGGAACTCTTCTAGCCTTGCTGCTTGAAATAGTAGATGAAAGTTGCGAGTCCTTCCAGCGCCTTCTTTCCTGTTTCCTGTATTTCTATGGTGAACTTGATGGTCGTCTTGATGGCGCCACGCAAGTTCATGAGTTCCTCCAACTTGGTATGCATACGAATGTGCTGGCCGCTCAGAACTGGCATAGCGAACTTCATGCGGTCCATTCCATAGTTCATCATGCGCTCCAGGTTGTTGACCTCGATAATCTGATCCCATAGATATGGCAACATACTCAGGGTCAGATAGCCATGAGCAATGGTTTGGCCGAAGGGGCTCTCACGTTTTGCTCTCTCCGTATCGATGTGAATCCATTGATGGTCGAGTGTCGCATCGGCAAACATGTTGATGCGCTCCTGACTTAGTTCCACATAATCGCTGACACCCAGCTCTTGTCCTTCGTACTGTTGGAAGTCTTCAAAGGAATTGATTACTACTTTACTCATAATGTTATTTGCCGTTTTATCATTTCTTGTGCAAAGGTACAACAAAAAGTTCATAGTTTATAGTTCATTGTTCATAATTATTTCGTACATTTGCAGCCATGATTAAAAAAGTCCTCTTTCTTGCCCTTACTCTGCTGAGTTTCACGCCTAGTTGGGGCGAAGACTCTGCTGAGCGAACCAAACGCGACTTCCTGCAGCTGGGACTTCCCTTGTATGAAGGCAACAAGACGACTATTCTGTCAACCGGAGAGATTAAGTTTCAGGACCTTTTCGAGGCGGTCGAGAGTGCGGAAAAGTACATCCTTATGGACTACTTCAAGTTCCAGCAGGACAGCATTTGCGGGCTTCTCATAGAGAAACTCCGTCGAAAGGCGAGCGAAGGAGTGCAGGTCTATGTCCTTTTCGACAGTTTTGGCAATCACGACAGCGACTTCCCGCTTTCCGACACCCTACAGGCAAACATCCGAAAGAGTGGCGTGAACATCGTCGCTTTCGACCCTGTCCGCTTTCCCTGGATTAACCATCTCATGCATCGCGACCACCATAAGATAGCCATCATCGACGGCAAGATGGTTTATACTGGTGGCATGAACGTGGCCGATTACTACCTTCATGGCAAACCTAAGGTGGGCAAATGGCGTGATATGCACATTCGCATGGATGGGCCCATCGTGGAGGCATACGAAGAACTGTTCTGGAAGATGTGGAACAAGGAAGTGAGAGGCGAGAAGCAAGGAGCGATAGACAAAGAAACTTTTGGAGCGAGGGCGATGGACGACGGATACCCTGTTGCCTTTGCTTCCCGTTGGCCTAAGGAAACGCCCAAAATCATGCGACAGACTTACTGCATCGCCATCGACAATGCTGAGCATTTGGTGCAGATTGTGAACCCCTATGCCATGCTCTTCGGAGAAGTGCGAGCATCCTTGCGAAGGGCTTTGGAGCGAGGCATCAGAGTGCAGTTCATGGTTTCCACAAGAAGCGACGGCAAGATAAACGACGATGTTATCGGCCTCGAGATGCGTAAGTTGATGAAGCGAGGAGCCGAAGTCTTTTACTACAACGACGGGTTCCATCACAGCAAAGTCATGATGATAGACAGTCTCTTCTGTACCGTTGGCACCACAAACCTCGATGCACGCTCACTCTGCTTCGACTATGAAGTGAATGCCTTCATCTTTGATCCTGCTACGACACAACAACTGCAACAGATTTTCTACGAAGATGTGGAGAGCAGCAGTACCTTGCTCACGCCAGAAGTCTTCAAGGAACGTTTCCCCCTCAGACGACGCATCCGTAGCCGAATCTTCACCATCTCGAAACGATTTCTCTAAGCTCTCGGAAAAACACGACTGCCCTAGTTGGAAAATTAGGCGTGTGTCGTTGGCAAACATCACGTGCCACGATTGCAAACGTCACGTGCCACGTTGGCGATCGTAACGTGCCATGATTGCAATCGTAACTGCATACATTTTGCCACAAAGCTAAACATCTCTATATGAATACAATAAGAGGATGCGCCCAGGAGCACATCCTCTTATCAATTCAAGACTTCTTAGTTCTTATTTAACCAAGACTTTCTTGCCGTTCACAATATTGATGCCCTTCTGCATCTGCTGCAGACGCTGACCTGCAAGGTTGTAGATAGGCTCGTTCTTATCAAGGTTCTGCTCAAGGTTCACAATGCCTGTTGCACCATCCTCACTGAAGACGAAGCCCTTGACTCCTGAAGAACTTACGAGATAAGCCTTGCCTGCAGGAATGGTACCTTGTGTTATATAGAAGCCCACTTCCTCGCCTTCGGGCTTAGCAAGAACATATTCGACGCCAGTCGTCTCGAGAGGCTCAGCCGTACCAAGCAAGTCGTTCGTGCCCTCAATGGCAGGAGCAGATTCTACAGGAATAAAGCTATAGAAGCCAGGAGCAGCTTTCAGAACAACAGGTTCTGATGCTGGAACTGCACTCGTCACAGGATTGAGCTTCAACCATTCACCTTCGATGACGCCCGTAAAGGCCTCAACACCTGCGGGAACAGC
>JAGCXU010000088.1 GCA_017961145.1 Bacteroidaceae bacterium
GAGACCTCTGCCTCGACTATGCTGGGCATCTCTACGTTTATGGTGTTGTAGGTAATCATTCAGCCTGAAGGAGTTCGACAGCCTTTTTGACCACCTCGTCGTTTTCGTAGATGATGGCGAAGTACTCGCTCATGTCCCACAAGTCTCGCGCTACAAGTCCTTTGATGATGAGTTGTATGTTGTCTGTTGTCTTCTGTCGTTCTTCGTCATCTTTCGGCTTGATGTTTTGCTTTTCGCCTTCTGCAAAGATATCGTCGATGAGTTCTTGCGGTAGGACAAACTCTTTTTTGAACTGCTCGAAGTTGGGATAAGCCTTCTTCAACTTCTTCCTGTTCTTGTCCATGTACTTGAGGTTCGCGTTGATGATGATGCTTTTGGCGGACAATTCGCGATAGCATCTTGCATAGCGAGTCGTGTCGAGAGGCACGAAGCAATCAGGCATGATTCCGCCTCCTCCATAGACTGTGCGGCCTTTTCGCAGGGTTTGATAGCGAAGAGAATCTGGGAAGTGGATGCTGTCTTCGTTGGTCAGCTCGCCTTTATTATAGCGATTGATGACATCGCGAGCATAGTCGAGGTTGTTTCCTTTCTCGTATGGCTTCTGAATACTACGGCCGCTTGGGGTGTAGTAGCGAGCTGTGGTGAGTCGGATCATACTTCCATCGGGCATATCGAATGGGCGTTGTACGAGACCTTTGCCAAAGGAACGTCGTCCCACAACGATTCCTCTGTCCTGATCCTGAATGGCTCCAGAGAGGATTTCGGCTGCCGAGGCGCTGTATTCATCAATCAAGACGGCTACTTTTCCTTCCTGGAAGCTGCCTCTACCAGTGCTTCGGAACTCTTGGCTGGGCACACTTCTTCCCTTCGTATAGACGATCAGGTCGCCTTTTGGCAGGAATTCGCTGGCAATGTCGGCAGCTGCGTTGAGGAAGCCTCCTGAGTTCTGCTGGAGGTCTATAATGAGGTCCTTCATTCCTTCATCTTTCAACTTTTTGATTGCTTCAACCACTTCATTATGAGTTGTTTGCCCAAAGTTGTTGAAACGAATCAGGCCGATAGTAGGTGTCACCATATAGGCGGCATCGACAGAGTTGACAGGAATGCGGTCGCGCTTGACGTTGAAGCGAAGCGTATCCTGAATTCCGCGTCGAACAACCCCAAGTCGAGCGATAGTTCCTTTAGGTCCGCGAAGTCGATGCATGATTTCCTCGCGGCTCATCTTCACGCCAGCAATGGCTGTATCGGCAACGCTGACGATGCGGTCTCCAGCCAAAATGCCCACCTTTTCGCTGGGACCTTTTGGAACGGGCTGAATGACGAGAAGTGTGTCCTCCAGTATGTTGAACTGCACTCCAATGCCTTCGAAGGAACCTTCCAACGGCTCAGTAAACTTCTTCGTGTCCGAAGCGTTCGTATAGGCCGAGTGAGGGTCGAGTTTGGAGAGTATTCCGTTGATGGCGTCTTCTGTAAGTTTCTTAGAATCAACGCTGTCGACATAGAAGTTGTTTATCATGAAGCTGGCCATCACGAGCTTTTGCATGTTCTTTTCCAGGTCGCTCATCTGGTTGTTGTTGGCAGGCGAATTGCCGAAACGCAATTGTGCCGAAAGGCTCATTCCCACGAGCAAAGCGATGGCGGTTAAAGTCGTTCTCTTCATTTTTGTGTGTTATATAAAGCAATATGTTTGTGCGTTAGCGACTACAAAGTTACACATTTTTTTCGACATTCCGATGCTCGAAGCAAAAAAGTACAGAAAAAGCTTCTCCCCCACCCTAACTTGGTTTGCAAACGACCCCAGTGTCGTTCGTAAACATCAAACGTGATGATTGCAAACGTCACACTAGTAAATTGCAATCGTCACACTATACAATCGCAATCATAACACTATACGATTGCAAACGTAAAACGTTATGATTCGAATTGTCCCACGTTACGTTTTCCCACGTCCTTAGCCGACTTCAAAGGAAAGGCACGCCCCCTTTTCTGGAAGAGCGTGCCCTTGATTTCCGTATTGGCAGGAGAGTCGGACTTTACTGGCCGCTTTCTTCGAGCATCTTGAAGAGTTTGTCGAGTTGCGGAGCCATGATGATCTCCGTCCTTCGGTTGCGAGCCTTACCTTCAGTCGTAGTGTTGACATCGACAGGCTTGAACTCTCCTCTTCCGCAAGGCAGGATCTGCAAGGGATTGACGCCATAAGTCTCAGTCAGGATTCGCACTACACTCGTGGCTCGAATCACGCTGAGGTCCCAATTGTCCTGAAAGACAGCGGTCTTGATGGGCACATTATCTGTGTGACCTTCAATGTAAACATCGATATCTGTCTGTTTGTTGAGCACGCCTGCAAGCTTGCCAAGCGCTTCCCTACCCTGCTCATTCACAATGGCTTTGCCCGATTCGAAGAGCAACTTGTCGCTCATCGCAACATAGACTTTGCCACCTTCTTCTCGAACGGTCAACTCGTCGCTGCTGAATCCAAGCAAGGCATCTTTCACGCTACTCAGCAGATCCTTCACCTTCTGGTTTTGCTGAGCAATCATCTTCTGCAGTTCTGCGATAGTCTTTTCGCGGTCCTTCAGGTTCGCATTAAGTTTCTGATTCTCGTTCTGACCAGTCGCTACCAGTTGTTGATAGTTGCGAATACTGTTCTTGAGTAGAGTCGTGTCGTTCAGCAAATTGTTTCGAAGTTCATCGAGAATCGCGTAATCTGTTCTGGTCATTCCAAGCAAGTCGGCCAGGCTGTCACGACTGTAAAGAGCAGCCAACCTTCCTGCTTCAGCAATCTCGAACTTCTTTTTGCTAACCACGCAAGATGAGAGCAGCAAACATGCCACTCCAAGCATCAAAATACTCCTTTTCTTCATCTCTTTTTCTATTTTGAAAATTTTCTTATTCGCCATTTTCGGGCTTAAATCTTTATGTTCCAAGAGTTTATCCTCAAAATGAGCCTCCGAGAATCGTTTCTTTTCTCTCGCCCTACCCTAAGGCTTCAAATAATCGATTCTCACGAGGTCAAAATGTTCCAAACTCTCGCACCTTCTCCGTTTTTCTCTGTTTCTTAGAAGAACTTCACCTCTTCGCCAATCACTTCGCTCAACAGCAAATTTGCCAATCTGCTTGTCCCAAGTCGAAGCCATTGGTTGGTAAGCCACTTCTCGCCAAGCACCTCTTTTACTATTGTATAATAGATAAGCGCATCCTGAACTGTGTTAAGACCTCCAGCAGGCTTGAAGCCGATCTGAATTCCAGTCTTTTCATAGTACTCTTTTATCGCTTGACACATGACATAAGCGGCTTCTGGAGTGGCTGCAGGCTTCTCCTTTCCTGTGCTTGTCTTAATGTAATCTGCCCCAGCATACATCGCCAAAAGACTCGCTTTCTTGATGTCCGAAGCACTTGGAAGCAAGCCAGTTTCGAGGATGACCTTCATCTTCTTGTCTCCGCAAATTGCCTTCAATTCGCTGATTTCATCGCAAAGTGTCTCGTAATCGCCGCTCAAATACTTGCCCACACTCATCACTATGTCAATCTCTGTCGCACCATCTTTCAAAGCGAGGGCAGTCTCGACGGTCTTTATCTCTATCAAAGCTTGCGAAGATGGGAAGCTTCCACTCACGCAAGCTACTTCAACACCTTCAACCTCAAGACTTTGACTCACAATCTTTGCAAAGCAAGGATAGACACAAATGGTAGCGATGTGAGGCAGTTCTGGATAGGTGTCTTCGAACTCATTCACCTTTTCTGTGAATGCCAACACACTCTCTTCGCTATCAGTTGTCTTGAGTGTTGTGAGTTCGACGCTGCCCATCAGGAACTTCTTCACTTCCTTTGTGTCGTTTTCAGGCACTTTCTTCTCGATGATTTCAGCAACCTTAGCTGCTATCTCGCTGTCTTTCAAGTCAGTATTATACTGTGAAAGCATTTGATCGTACTTGCTTTTTTCTAATGTTTCCATGTTATTTTTGTTGTATTTTGTTCTTTTGTTTTGACGGTTTTATTGTAGTTTGAGTTTAATTCTGTTCTGTTTTCTTAACGTTTTTAATGTTTCTTTAGCTTTGAGTTGTTCTTGTGTCTGTCCTTGTCTCGAGTGTTTTTTTTCTCGATGCTGGCTTCCAAAGCAGCCGTCAAATCGACTCCCGTTTGGTTTGCCAGGCAGATAAGAACCCAAAGCACATCAGCCATCTCTTCGCTAATGTCTTGATTCTCACCATCTTTGAACGATTGTTCTCCGTATTTTCGGGCTATTACACGAGCCAACTCCCCTACCTCTTCAGTCAGGCAAGCCATGTTTGTCAACTCGTTGAAATAGCGTACACCATAGGATTTAATCCATTGATCTACACGATCTTGCGCTTCTTTTATCGTCATATTCCCTTATTCCTTATTCTTTGTGTCCATCCAAATCGTCACAGGTCCGTCGTTGATAAGTTCAACTTGCATTTCCGCTCCGAAGATTCCTTTACCCACTTGTTTGCCAAGACCTTCGCTGAGAACGTCTATGAAGCGTTCGTACATTGGTATTGCATGCTCGTGTCTGGCAGCTCGTATCCAGCTTGGACGATTCCCTTTCTTGTAGCTCGCCATCAATGTGAACTGGCTTACGACAATTATTTCCCCGTCAATATCCATAATGCTGCGATTCATGACCCCTTCTTCATCGTCGAAAATCCTCAGTCCCAGCACTTTATGGCATAACCATTGGATGTCTTCTTCTGTATCTGTAGCCTCTATTCCAAGCAATAGCAACAGCCCTTGTCCTATTGTTGAAACAGCTTTGTCATCGACTTTGACACTTGCTTTCTTTACTCGTTGGATTACAATTCTCATCTTTCTCCTTGCTTTCCTCTCCCCTACTCTATTTTATTATATAATGTGCAAAACTACGACTTTTCACTCGCATCTGCAAGTTTTTCCTTTAAAATCTTTGCTTTGGCAGCCCCTACAACTGTTGCGAGTTCGCTTTCGTCTGCCTCTTTGATGCGCTTTATGCTGTGCCATTTGCGCAAGAGCAACTCCTTTGTCTTTGGTCCAATTCCTTGTATGTTGTCTAATGCGCTTGCTATTTGATGTTTGCTGCGTTTGTCGCGATGGAATGTGATAGCAAATCTGTGCACTTCCTCCTGTATTTGTGTGAGTAAACGGAATAGCAGAGAGTCGGGTTTCATTGCTATAACTTGTGCAGGGAAACCATAAAGCAGTTCGTTTGTCCTGTGTTTGTCGTCCTTTGCAAGACCCGCAATCGGTATGGATAACTGCAATTCGTCTTCTACGACCTTGCGTACAACCTCCATCTGACCTCGTCCTCCATCTGTTATTATCAGGTCAGGAAGGTTTTTTCCTTCTTCTATCATGCGACTGTAACGACGTCTTACAACCTCTTGCATGCTTGCATAATCGTCAGGTCCAACAACCGTTTTTATATTATACTTGCGGTAATCTTGTTTACTTGGCTTGCATTTCTTGAAAACGACA
>JAGCXU010000089.1 GCA_017961145.1 Bacteroidaceae bacterium
CTGCTGACACATCTGCTGCATGAACTTGTTGACGTTTTGGCGACGCCAATCGCCTTTGTTCATGCCACCTCCATACATACTGTAGGAGGCGTCGTCGGGAATGGGAACGCCGGGAACGGGGTAGGGGTAGAAATAGTCGTCGACATGAATGCCATCCACATCATAGCGGCTAACGATATCGCAGACAACTTGGCAGATGAAGTCACGATTCTCAGGACGACCAGGGTCGAAGATGAACAGCCCATCATAGCTGAAGAAGCGATCGGGATGGCGAGAATACTCGTGTGTCGAGGCTAGAGCTGTTGTGCCTTTTGTCTTGGCGCGATAAGGATTTATCCATGCATGGAGTTCCATTCCTCTGGCATGGCATTGTTCAATCATCCACTGAAGAGGGTCCCAATATGGACTTGGAGCAAGTCCTTGCTGACCTGTCAAATAGCGGCTCCAAGGCTCCAACTGACTGGGATAGAGGGCGTCGCCTTCCACTCGAACTTGGAAGAAGATGGCGTTGATACCATCCTTTTGCAAGTCATCGAGCTGATTTGTGAGCATCGCTTGCATTCGGTCGCGACCAATGTTCTGGAACTGTCCGTTTACTGCTTGAATCCAAGCTCCGCGGAATTCTCTCTTGGGATTCTGTCCCATAGCTGTTGCCGCTATCATGAGCAGCAGAAAAAGTAGTTTATGCTTCATAATGGCACAAAGATACAAAAAAAAGAAGAATGAAGAATGAAGAATGAGGATTTTTTTTGTACTTTTGCAGAAATATACCAAAAGGGATGAATAACGATAAGACGCATAGACCTAATGTGCTCCTGATTTACACTGGTGGAACTATCGGTATGAGGGAGAATCCCGAAACAGGGGCGTTGGAGAGTTTCAACTTCGACCTTATTCTTGACGAAGTTCTGGAACTCAGGCGTTTCGACTTCAATATCCATGCTTTTACCTTCGACCCGCCAATCGATTCGAGTGATATGGGATTGGAACATTGGGGGAAACTGGTTCGCGTCATTTCTGATAACTATGACCGCTTCGATGGTTTCGTCATCTTGCATGGCACAGATACGATGGCTTATACAGCTTCTGCCCTCAGTTTCATGCTCGAGAACTTGGGGAAGCCTGTTATCCTTACTGGTTCTCAATTGCCTATCGGAAAACTTCGTACTGATGGAAAGGAGAACCTCATTACCGCCATTGAGATAGCTGCAGCCAAGCACGAAGATGGTTCGCCTATTGTGCCTGAGGTTTGCATCTATTTCAAGGAGAAGTTGATGCGTGGCAATAGAACGACGAAGATAAATGCCGAGCAGTTCAATGCATTCCGTTCTTTCAATTATCCCGATTTGGCGACGGCAGGAATGGAAATCAAGTATAACGAAGCGGCTATCCGCAAACCTGATCCGACAAAGCCTTTCAAGCCACATTATCTTGTAGCTCCAGATGTGGTGGTACTTACACTTTTCCCTGGCATTCAACGGAACTTGGTACATTCTGTGCTCAACATTCCCGGTTTGAAAGCAGTTGTGATTCGAACCTTCGGAGCAGGAAATGCACCTCAACTGAAGTGGTTCAAGAAGGAACTCAAAGATGCTGACGAGCGAGGACTTCTTATGGTAAACATTACACAATGCCAGTCGGGAAGCGTTCATATGGGACTTTACGAATCAAGTCTGCCCTTGCTGGAGGCTGGGGTGGTGAGCGGTTACGACAGTACTCCTGAATGTGCCATCACAAAACTCATGTTCTTGCTTGGTCACAAACTGCCGAAAGAGAAGATTAAAGAGATGATGAATAGCGACCTTTGCGGGGAAATTACGAAATAAGTGGGATGGAAGATGCGATTAAGATAAAAGGGGCTCGAGTCAACAACCTGAAGAACATCAGCCTTGAGATTCCGCGAGGCAAGTTGGTGGTTGTCACTGGCTTGAGTGGTAGCGGTAAGTCTTCTTTGGCTTTTGATACACTGTATGCTGAGGGTCAGCGCAGGTATGTGGAGAGCCTGAGCGCTTATGCCCGTCAGTTCCTTGGCAGAATGAACAAGCCCGAGTGCGACTACATCAAAGGCATTCCACCTGCAATCGCTATTGAGCAGAAAGTGACAAGTCGCAATCCTCGAAGCACAGTAGGAACTAGTACGGAGATTTACGAATATTTGCGACTCCTTTTTGCTCGAGTAGGACGTACTTTCTCTCCTGTAAGCGGAAAGGAAGTGAAGCGTCACACCACCGAAGATGCTGTCGAGTGTATGCTTTCCAAGCCTGAAGGCACGAAGTTGATGGTGATGTGTCCCATAGCTTTGCCTGAAGGAAGAACTCTCGAGCAACAACTTGAGATGTATCGCAAAAGCGGCTTTGCAAGAGTCCTCGTCGAGGATGAAGTGGTGAGAATCGAAGAGGTAAACTATCACCTCTCTTCCGAGCTATGCTCGCCTGAGCACCAAAGGAGCGCAAGAACTCTCACTTCTCACCTATATTTGGTTGTTGACCGCCTTTCCTCAGCTGGCGACCGCGATACGATTGCCCGACTGGTCGATTCTTGCGAGACAGCCTTCTACGAAGGGCAGGGCGAGGCAGTCCTCCAATTTGTGCCAGATGGCGAGCGACACGTTTTCAGTACCCGTTTCGAGGCTGATGGTATCACTTTCGAGGAGCCTTCCGATAAGCTCTTTGCCTTCAATTCGCCGATGGGAGCTTGTCCAGAATGCGAGGGTTTTGGCAAGGTAATCGGCATAGATGAGCAGATGGTTATCCCTAACACGGCTTTGAGTGTTTACGATGGCGCTGTCGTTTGTTGGCGAGGCGAGAAGATGAGCGAGTGGAAGGAATGGTTCATCCGTTGCAATTCCGAACGCGGTTTTCCCATTTTCAAGCCTTATTTCGAGTTGACTCAGGAAGAGAAAGATTGGCTTTGGCATGGTTGTCCGTCGCTATCGAAAATGAAGCCCGAGACTTTGGGCGGCAAGGAAGTGCTTGTGCCTGCAGATTGGAAGATTTTGCCCGAGGAAAGAGAGTGGGGCTTGCTCTCCATTGATGCTTTCTTCGAGTATTTGAGGCAGGGACAATACAAGATACAGAACAGAGTGATGCTGGCCAGGTATCGTGGCAAGACAACTTGTCCGAAGTGCCACGGAACAAGGCTTCGTCCGGAAGCGAACTATGTTAAAGTAGGCGGAAAGAGCATCACCGAACTGGTCAATATCTCTGTCAGCGAGTTGCTGCCTTGGGTGGAGAAGCTCAAACTGAGCGAACACGAAGAGAAGATAGCAAAGCGCATCCTTACGGAAATCAAGAACCGCCTGCAATATCTGCTGGATGTGGGTTTGGGCTATTTGACTCTCAATCGCCCCTCGAATAGTCTTTCCGGTGGTGAAAGTCAGCGCATCAACCTTGCGACCTCGCTTGGAAGCAGTCTTGTGGGCAGTCTTTATATCCTTGATGAACCAAGTATCGGCCTGCATAGTCGTGATACAGAGCGGCTTATCAAGGTCTTGAAGCAGCTTCGCGACTTGGGCAATACGGTTATTGTGGTGGAGCATGACGAGGAGATTATTCGCTCTGCCGACTGGCTTATCGACATCGGTCCTGAGGCAGGAAGGTTGGGTGGAGAGGTCATATATAACGGTCCTTCTGAAGGCATCACAAGTGCTGGCGATACTTCTCACACCCTTCGTTTCCTGACGGGAGCTGAGACGATTCCTCTTCCCCTTGCTCGTCGCAAATCAAGCAGTTACATTGAGGTGAAGGGAGCCAGGGCCAACAACTTGAAAGGCATTGGTGTTCGCTTTCCCTTGGGTGTGATGACTTGTGTGACAGGAGTGAGTGGAAGTGGCAAGAGCAGCCTTGTGCGCGACATTTTCTACAATGCTATGAAGCGGCAACTGGATGAGGTTGCTGACCGACCTGGCGAGTTCTTGGGGCTCGAGGGCGACATGAAGATGGTGAGTGCCGTTGAGTTTGTTGACCAGAACCCAATCGGAAAGAGCACTCGATCCAATCCTGTCACTTATGTCAAGGCTTGGGACGAGATAAGGAAACTCTTTGCTGCTCAGCCTTTAGCGCAGCAAATGGGCTACACTCCCGCTTTCTTCAGTTTCAATACTGATGGAGGCCGTTGCGAGGAATGCAAGGGCGAGGGCACAGTCACCATAGAGATGCAGTTCATGGCCGACCTTGTGTTGCCTTGCGAGAGCTGCCATGGACAGCGTTTCAAGGCTGAGATTCTTGATGTTCGCTTCCACGACAAGAATGTGAACGACATCCTCAATATGACTGTCAATCAAGCCATTGAGTTTTTTGCGGAACATGGTCAGAAGCGCATCATCTCGTTGCTCAAGCCTTTGCAAAATGTAGGTTTGGGTTACATCAAGCTTGGGCAGTCTTCTTCCACGCTTTCGGGTGGCGAGAATCAGCGTGTCAAGTTGGCTTATTACTTAGGTATGGAGAAGACGAAGCCCACTATTTTTATTTTCGACGAGCCCACTACGGGCCTTCATTTCCATGATATCCGCAAGCTTCTTGATGCCTTTGATGCCCTCATTGCTCGTGGCCACACCATCATCATTATTGAGCACAATCTGGAAGTCATCAAGTGTGCCGACTACATTATCGACCTTGGTCCGGAAGGAGGAGATGCTGGTGGAAACCTGCTTGCCTGCGGTACTCCTGAACAGGTGGCAAAGTGCAAGCAAAGTTTTACAGCCCAGTTCTTGAGGGAAAAACTTAAGGCTTCTTCGGAAAAGAAGGGGAAGAAATAGAATCCTTCTCGCGATAACTCGAAACGACACACTTTAAGTTCGCCGATGACACACTTTATGTTTGCCAACGACCTTAGGGTTGTTTTCTAAAGTTCCAAGGGTTGGCTCTCGTTTCCGAAGTGGTCGAGGGCTGTGATGGCGAGATGATAGTCGTGATAGTAGGCTCCAAGCAGGCTATAAGTAAAGCTGGTGTCGTAGGTCACTTTGACGATATTCTTCGGATTGCTCGTGTCTATTGGCTGCTTCGAGCTGGCATAAATCACAAATCTGCATCCTTCCGTCTGCGTCTTCCACTCAATTCTTTCGTTGATGCCATCAACCCTTTCTCTTGACACAAGTTGCGGTTTTTCAGGAGTTTCTGTGCTTTGCCAAGTCATGGGAGGCAACAGGGCAGGGTAGGGATAGAAGGTCTTCTGCAGGTAGTCGTAGATGCCTTTAGTGTTGTCTGTCAGGAACTGGCTGCGGAAGTAAGCCTGTCCGCTCAGTCCCATTTGTCGGAGATAGCAAAGTTCGCGCTGGATGATACCCCATTCCCAATCCTTCTCTCTCGGATGGAGGAAGTAGATTCCGAGTCCTGGAGCAACTGTCCGACCATAATCATGCTCTGCCCAATCGACTGCAAAGGGGTAGAAGTGGTCGCCCTGGAAGTACATCATTGGCAAGAGCATATCCATGATGCCCTCTCGAAGCCAGCCTTGAGCATCCTGATAGACTGCTCCGAGAGCCGACCAACCCTTTGCAGAGTAGCGACTCAGGTCTTTGTATTTGCCTACAGGAGAGCAACTTACGCGCACCCAAGGCTTGATGTCTTTGATGGCTTCAAAGGCCTCGCGAACCATGTTTGTGATGTTATCTTCTCGCCAAGACCGCTTGCTCTGGCCTTTTCCATACTTCTTGAAGGTGGCTGCATCTGGGAAGGATTCGGCATTTTCCGGGTAGCGAATGTAGTCGAAGTGAATGCCATCGATGTCGTAATTGCTGACAATCTCCTTGCAAATGCTGGTCAGATAGTCGGAAGAGCCTGGCAATCCTGGGTCGAGATAGTACTGGTCGCCATGCTTTTTCAGTAGTTCTGGGTGGGTTTTGAGCAGACTCCTTCGGCCCATCTTCTTGGCATTTTCTGTCTTGAAGGCAGGAACGGTAACAACCCAAGCATGGAGTTCCATCCCTCGCTTATGGGTTTCTTCAATGGCGAAGGCAAGCGGGTCGTAGCCTGGATCGCGGTCGAAAGTGCCAGTCAGACAGACATCCCAAGGCTCTATATCGCTCGGATAGATGACCGAACCGCGGATTCTTGCCTGCAAGACCACAGTATTGATGTGGCAAGCCTGCAATTGGTCGAGAATCTCGCAAAGTTCTTCCTTCTGAGCCTCCCTGTTAATGGAGTTCGTAGCCCTTGTTTTAGGCCAGTCCAAACCCATGATCGTGGTCAGCCAAACTGCTCTGACTTCGTGCTTGGGGGAGGGGGGAGCAGATAAAAAATACAGTCCTTCAGCCTCCTTTTTGGGGAGTTCTTGCTTGCCTTTGGGCAAGTAGTCGCTTTTCTTATGTTGGTTTTGAGCCTCAGTTTCTGTGCAGAAAAGAGCCCAAACGACACTTAATAATATATAAAATGTGTATTTCACGGCACAAAGATAAGGTTTTTTCGTGGAATTTTTATATCTTTGTGGCGATAAATATCGAAAAAGAAGTTCTTCATGGTCACATTTTGCATTGCTTTGGCTCTGTTGGTGCTCGGTTATTTCGCTTATGGCACATTTGTTGAGAAGGTGTTTGGTGTCGACCCAAACCGCAAGACTCCTTGCTACACAAAGCAGGATGGAGCCGACTACATCCCGATGCCAACTTGGAAAGTTTACACGGTTCAGTTCCTCAATATTGCAGGCACAGGTCCTATCTTCGGAGCCATGATGGGCGTTCTCTACGGCCCTGCCGCCTTCCTTTGGATAGTGTTTGGCTGCATTTTGGGAGGAGCGATGCACGACTATATGGCGGGAATGATAAGCATTCGGCGCGACGGAATGGGCTTGCCAGAGATAATCGGCGACGAGTTGGGTAGCATTTGCCGATTGGTGATGCGAGTTGTGACGCTTGTCCTGATGATTTGCGTAGGTGCCAGTTTCGTGCTGATTCCGGCCGGACTGATGGAGCAATTGACATTCAGACTGTTTGATGTGGCCGATACAAACCTGATTTGGACAGTCCTTATCCTCGTCTTCTACCTTGCTGTCACAGTCTTTTCCATCAACAAAGTCATCGGAACCGTCTACCCCATCTTTGGTGCAGCCTTGCTCATAATGGCTGTTCTCATCGGTTTAGGCATCTTTACTCACGAAGGAAACATTCCCGGCTTTGCCGAAGCCTTCAGCGACCATTATCCAGTCGGCTATACACCCCTCTTCCCTGGACTCTTCATCACGATTGCCTGCGGAGCCGTTAGTGGTTTCCATGCCACGCAAAGTCCGATGATGGCGCGTTGCATCAAGAATGAGAAGTATGGGCTTCGCTGTTTCTACGGCGCTATGGTGACCGAAGGAGTTGTTGCCCTCATTTGGGCGGCTGCCGCGATGAAGTTCGTCGATATGATGGATATTGCAGGCAACACGCCTTACGAAAAACTCTACAACGCCATGACTGCCTGCGGAACGGTCAAGATGAATCCGGGCCTTTTGGTTGAGCGTATGTGCAACGATTGGCTGGGAAATGCCGGACTGGTGCTGGCAGTTCTTGGTATCGTGGCAGCCCCGATGAGTACGGGTGGCAGCGCTTTCCGGGCAGCCCGAATGATTATCGCCGACTTCAGCCACTATGACCAGAAGCCTCTTCTGAAGCGTCTCATCCTCACAGCCCCCTTGTTTGCCGTTGCCATCGCCATGTTGAATGTCAGCAGCTTCAAGGTTTTGTGGCTCTATGTCTCATGGTTCAACCAAGTTTTGGCGACCTTCACGTTCTTTACAATCGCGCATTTCCTGCGTCATAGAACAGACGGGAAAGGCATTCTGCCTGGCTGGTCTTGGCTTATTGCCTATTTCCCCGCAGTCTTTATGTGTGCCGTAAGTGCCTGTTTCATCTTGATAGACAAGGAGAATGGCTTCGGTCTCGACACGACTTTGGGTTATTGGATAGGCGGAATATTTACATTAATAGTAGCTCTCATAAGTCTCCCCTCGGGGAGATTTAGAGGGGGCCGCAACTAGTTGACTATGATAACATTTTCCCTTTCCCTCCTTTGCCTGCTTTTAGGCTATTTGCTCTACGGCGCAATTGTTGAGCGCGTTGTTCGTCCCAACAATGCTACGAAGATGCCTTGCTACGAGAAGCGAGATGGTGTGGACTATATCCCCCTTCCGGCTTGGCGCGTCTTTCTGATACAATTCCTCAATATCGCAGGTACTGGCCCTATTTTCGGAGCCATCATGGGCATTCTGTATGGACCTGCGGCTTACCTTTGGATAGTGCTTGGCTGCATCTTTGCCGGAGCCGTTCACGACTACCTTTGCGGTATGATCTGTATTCGTCAGGGAGGCGTCTCTCTTCCTGAAATAATCGGCAACGAGTTGGGCGAAGGGATGAGGCTGGTAATGCGAGTTGGAGCTCTTGTCCTGCTTGTTTTGGTCGGCGCAGTTTTCGTGACCACTCCCGCCGCTTTGCTCGACAATATGACGCCCGACGATGGCTGGATTTTCTCGAACAGCTTCTGGTTGGTCCTCATCTTTCTTTACTTTATCCTTGCCACCTTGTTGCCTATCGACAAGCTTATCGGCCGCATCTATCCCGTCTTCGGACTGGCTTTGCTCGTGATGGCGGTCGGAATTTGCTGGGGTATTTATATGAAAGAGGGTTGGCTGCCGGAACTCACGGACGAGCCTTTCGTGACACATCATCCGAAAGGTCTGCCCATCTTCCCAATGCTTTGTATCACAATAGCTTGTGGCGCGATTAGCGGTTTCCACGGAACTCAAAGTCCGCTCATGGCAAGGTGTCTGACGAGCGAACGCCTTGGCCGCCCCATCTTCTACGGAGCCATGATAACCGAAGGCATTGTGGCGCTCATCTGGGCAGCCGCCGCCGTCAAGTTTGCCAGCATGCTTCCGGGCGATGAGGGAGCGACGGCATACGAGAAACTTGCAGCCCTCGGCAATCCCGCCATTGTGGTAAAAGAGATTAGTGTAGGTTGGATGGGAGCCGTCGGAGCCATTCTGGCCATTCTCGGAGTCGTGGCAGCCCCCATTACGAGCGGCGATACGGCATTCCGCAGTGCCCGACTCATTTTGGCCGATTTCCTGCATCTCAACCAGAAGAACATCTGGAAGCGACTCATGCTTTGCCTGCCACTTTTCGTCATCACAACAGGTCTGTTCTTCATCGACTTTGGCGTGCTTTGGCGCTACTTTGCTTGGACCAATCAAACTCTTGCCTGCATCATGCTTTGGGCAGCGGCCGTGTGGCTCCGTCGTCAGAGGAAATTCTACTGGATAGCACTCCTGCCAGCCCTCTTTATGACGGTTGTAAGCGTCAGCTACATACTTACCAGTCCCGAAGGCTTCCGTCTCTCGCTCAACGTAGGTCTCATAGCTGGTTTCGCCATGATGGTCTTGCTGGGAATACTGTTCAAAATAAAAAGATAAACTCAAAATAACTAAATTCAAAGTTCTACATTAAACCAAAAGAGTTATGAAAAAAATCATCGTTTCGCTGCTTTTCGCAGCAGTTTCTATGGGTGCTTTTGCACAGTTCGAACAGGGTACAAAGTATGTGAACGCCTCGCTCACGGGCTTCGGTCTGGATTGGGCTAAGGCTCCTGGTTTCCATCTTGGCATTGGTGCAGGCGCAGGCTATTTCATTGCCGACAGCTGGATGCTCCTCGGTCAGATTGGCTGGAATCATCAGGACGGCACAAACGAGTTCCAGCTTGGTGCCGGCGCCCGCTACTACATGAAGGACAACGGCCTCTTCTTTGGTGGTGGCATGCGCTACGGACTCTGGAGTGCAGGTGGCGAGGCTCCTGTGGACCACAATGCCTATCTGACGCCCGAGGTGGGTTACTGCTTCTACCTGAACGACCATGTCAGCATCGAGCCTTCGGTGTACATTGACATGTGTCTGAACCACTTCAAGGACTACACGAAGATCGGCTTGAAGTTGAGCTTCGGCTACTACTTCTAAGTTTTAGCCTTATAAGGAAAAAGAAAGAGGCGGGCACGATGCTCGCCTCTTTCCGTTTATCGGGTTCGGGCTATAAGTCAATGTCAATCTAGCCTCCAAAGTCCGTCGCGCACAGAGACATGATGCTCCTTTATGCCTATCTTGTCCATCCATTCGCGGGTTCTCACTGTTTTCAGATGGGCTGTGTCAAAGCCTTTGCCCGTATCGTTGTTCCAAACCCACATAGGGGTGGGCCAAAGGCAAGCGCGGAACTTGATGGAGCGATAGAACTCCTCCGAACAGCCGTTTTGTCCGTGATGGGCCATTTGCAGATAGTCGCAGTTCAGGTCCTCGGCATACGGACCGCCGAGTGCCAAGTCGCCACACTCCACGCCCGCATCGCCCAGAAAGACAAACGACTTCCGTTTGTCCCAGACGCGCATGATCATGGAATTGTTGTTATAGGGATTTGTGGTGAGCTGAGTGGCAACGCTCAGAATCTTGAGTTTCATCCCGTCGAAGTCGAACACCTGTCCTGCCTGTTGTATATCCACGACTTTTGCATCACATTTGCTGAGCTTGTCATAGAAGTCTCTGGTCTTTTGGGCTTCCGTTGGCTCGGCATCAATCACCTTGTCCGTAATGCTGGAGTGGTAGATAGCCTTTATTTTGAGGTCCTGCATACCCTTCTTCAGGATTTCCCACAGAGCGCCCATGTGGTCGTCGTGCGGATGCGAGATGAACCAAGCCTCCACCTCGTTTCCCAAAGCCCCGACGAAACCGCGCAGAGTGAACGCTTCTTCCGGATAACCGCCGTCCATCACGACGACTTTTCCCGTTTTCGTCTGGAAGACATACGAGTTGCCGATAGTGTTGCTGTGCGAAGGAATCTGCCAAATCGTGAAAGCCGAGCCCTTCGGAGCCTTCCCTGCCTGGCTTTTCTCAGCCCCACTCATATCGACGGGTAGCGCCATCCCTGCTGCCGCCACAGCCCCGCAAGCAAGGAACTGCCTACGAGTCAGGTTGTTACGTTTCTTTGTTTCCATAGTATTTAGCTTTCTCTCTTAATTGGCTTGTCGCTGTTCTATTTTATCTGTTTCACCTTGTATCCTGCGTCGCGAAGCATTTGGACGACGCCGCTCGGCCCAACCAGATGTCCTGCTCCAAAGGCGAAGATTGTGGGATATGCTTTCATCGCCTCCTTTATCTTGGGCAGCCATTTCTCGTTGCGCGCCTTGAGCAGTTGCGGACTCTTCTCGACAAAATCCGTCTCGTCGCACAACTGCATAAAGCCTTCGTAGTCGCCTGCCATCCAATATTCCTTGCATTTCTCGAAGAAATGCTTCTGCTCGGCACTCCTCTGCTTGCGCTGCTCGTAGGTGTTGAGGACATTCACGAGGGTGTCCACCTGAGCAGGGATGTTCTGCATCAAAGTCTCGCGCATCTTTGCCACGCTGTCCTGCTGCACCTGGTCGAGCTGTCCGATAGCCATATTGCGCTCCTTAGCCCTTTCTATGCAGGTCTGGTCGATGATAGTGCCCGAGAAGGTTGCAAAGGAGGTGTTGATCAACAGGTCGATAGTAGAAGAAAAGGCGAGAGGCATTAAGTGCTTCATCTGCTCTAAGCCCACTTCCGCAGACAAGTAGAACTTCTCGTCCGTCATTCTAGCCTTCGCCTCCTCGTCCGTTGTCCGCGCCATAATCAACTCTCTCGTTTGCTTCGCCATAACGGTTTTCAGCAGTTCCAACTGTTCGGGAGTGAGAAGGTCGTAGATGGTCATGCTGTCAGGAAGCATCAAAGCCTCTTGTCCGCTATTTATAAACTCGTTTTTCTTCTGTTGGTCGGTGATATCCATCTCGGCGAAGAGTTGCTGGCATTTAGCCTCCGCTTTCTGGTAAGAAGGGATGCTATCCAGCAGACTGCCTGGGAGCGTATGAATCGTGCCGAACAAGTAGGA
>JAGCXU010000090.1 GCA_017961145.1 Bacteroidaceae bacterium
AGACAGGGAATCAGTATTCCTTCCCTTCGTGAAGCCTATCCCGGCATGGTGGCAGAAGCGAAACGTCTCAGCCTGAAGAGTCCCGACCAATGTCTCGAGGCAAGTGGCGACTTCTGGGCTCTCGGACAACTCGCCGAAGAATTGGGCATGAAGGAAGATGCGGTGCTTTGGAGGAAACGAGGAGAAGCCATCTTCGACAGCATTTGGCCTAAAGAGTTCAAAGATATCGACGAGACTTATACCAAGATGAAAGGCAACGGACTCTATCAGGGAACTCGTTGGCAATACCGTTGGGGAGCTCCTATGTACTTGCCACGAATGATAGAGCTTGTCGGCAAAAAAGAGCTTGGAGAACAACTGCAACGCTTCTTCAACGAAGAACTTTACAACCAAGGAAATGAACCCGACATCCATGTCCCATTCCTCTTTGGCCGGCTCGGAATGCCTCAGAAAACCGCTGGTATCGTTCGCACCCTCGCAACAGAAAGCATCACTCATCGATATGGTGGCAACGACGCCTACCCCACTCCCTTTGTTGGTTGTGCCTTTGTCAATCAGCCTCGCGGCTATTGCTTTGAGATGGATGAGGACGATGGAGCAATGAGTGCCTGGTATGTCTTTGCCAGCATCGGTATGTATCCGCTCGTCGTTGGCGAAGCTATCTATGAGCTCTTCCCGCCCCTCTTCGACAAAGTCACCTTGCATCTTGGAGCCAATCGGCAGAACGATGTCATCATCAAAGTTGAAGGTCGCACCTCGAAGGAGCAGCAAGTGAAGAAAGTCACATGGAATGGCAAAGCACTCCCCAACTTCCAAATCGCCGTCAAAGAACTCAAAGAAGGCGGAGAAATGACGTATTACTTCTAATAACCCCCTCTAAATCTCCCCAGGGGAGACTTAACAACTTAATTATGTCCACTATGAAATCCTATCTATTCTCCTCCCCTCGGGGAGGTCGGGAAGGGGTCGTTTTTATTCTACTCCTTCTATTCCTCTTCTCTTGTGGCCCTCAGAAGACTGAGGAATCAGGAGCCAATCAAACCGAACAAGACTCTGTTACTGTTCGCAGCATGCCCGATTATACTTATTCCGACACCATCATGCAAGGCAGCCACAAAGTCATCTACACCATAACAAGTGGAGGCGTCGACGACTTGCCAATTGTAGTCGACGAAGATGGCATCAAATACAAGGACAACCGCTGGCAGCTTGTCATCACTAAAGATGGCAGTCAACTCTTCAATCGCAGTTTCACGAAAGCTGATTTCAAGTCAAAACTTTCAGAGGATTTCCAGAAATATGGCATCATGGATGGCCTTCGCTACAATCACGCAGAAGAAGGCAAGTTGTATTTCAATACTTGCGTCAGCTTCCCTGATAGCGATATGTCGTGCCCCTTCCTGCTCATCATCGGTCCTGACGGCAGCTATCGTCTTGAACCTGACACCACTTTCGACGAAGACGAAATGCCGGTCTGAACGGCATCCCCCCTATTTCCCGTCTTCCACGAAGACGTTTTTCACGGCATTGAGATAGCCGTATCCATACACATTATCGGGCTGCAGATAGCTCGTTTCCGTCCATTCATTCCAAGAATTGATGGTGATTAGCGGCTGGAGATGAGGTCTTGCATCAAGATATGCCTTTGCCTTTCGCAAAGCTTGTTCAAAGCGTTCTGGTGTATTGTCGCGAGTGACAGCGCTCCTTCCAGTACGAGGACTATTGTCCCATCCAATGCTAACATGGGGATAATAGGGAATGGTGAATTCCTTTTCCAACTTTTCCCACTCCTGATAGGCTTGCTCGAGGATGTTGGCATAATCGTCGTCCACATTAATGAAATGGCAGAACTGATAGTGCGACATGCTGTTGAAGCCGAGTTTCTTCACGAATTCATTGCGCGGCTTGTCGGTTTTTGCTGCATCAAATCCGCTGTAATTGAACTGAGGCGCCCACATCGTGAACTGCAGTTCCAAGTCTGGGAAGCCGGCTTTCTTTACCTCCTTTCGGAACCATTTTAGTGCATCTGTGGCCTGTTCCACGCCTCCGATTCCTTCGATGAAGGTCGAAAGTTCATAAATCATGAACACGGGCTTTCCGTCTATCTTATAGTAGTTCGGCTGTCGGAAAAAGAGTTCGATGTTCCGACGACACATCTTCTCGAAAACCTCGCGACTCACACCTCCTCGCCAGATAATGTTGTTCTCTCCGAGATGGGCAATTCGCGTGTCCCAGTAGTTTTCGACATTGTGGTTTGCCCACATCAGATAGAACCGCATCTTGCTCGAGTTGCTGGCCTTTAGGAAACCGTTGGTGAGCGTTGTTTCCATGAAAGGACGTTCGTCGAACCAGTACCAGTCGAAGATGAAGACGTTCACGCCATGACTTGTGGCCTGTTCTATCTCCATTTCCATCACGGCAGAATCGGCCTCGTTGATGTATCCCCAAAGCGGATGGCGCTTCCAATAGTGCCCTGGATTGCGTTGTTGCATGGTCATTACCGTTTCCCACTCGCCTATTCCAGAAGGCCAGAAAGGACGCAGACGCGGGTCGTCAGCAGCATAAGCGGGATAGAGATATGCTGCAACATCGTAAGTCCTTTTCTGTTGGGCAAAACCGAGAATGGCGAAGACTGCAAGGCTTAGGATAACGGCGATTCTTTTCATATACTGTTCTTCTGATTATTTTCTGCAAAGATACGGAAAATAATTCAACAGCCCAAAACATTGAATTCAAAAATGAGACATGGATGCAGTTTTTCTCATGAATGGCAAACGGGAAAACTTCACACGTGACATTGCCAAACGTCAAACGTGATGTTGGCAATTTACCCATTAGTCGTTTGGCATTTACCTTGCAGTCGTTTCCTTACGAATCGAGAAAAGAACAAGATGGAAGTTTGTGGGAAGAGGGAATGGTAAACTCGTCGGTCATTTTGAAGCCAGGATGAAAAGAAAAATAAACTTTTTCTTTTTCTATTGTACACCGTATTATAAAAAACCGTATATTTGAGCAGAAGAAGACGTTATTAACCTTAAATATATTCCTATCATGAGAAGAATTTACTCTTTTTTGCTCTTTGCAGCAATGTTGCTGAGCAGTTCTGCTGTCTTCGCGCAAGACTTGATAGAGGGCTACTCGCGCGTGATGTATCCGGAAGACCTTCAAGAGGGAAAGGCGTACTTCATCATTAGCGACCGAACGAAGTTCGCCGGCAATTCCACAGGCATTCCCAAAGGCATGTCCTACAAGCTGGACAAATACACAATCAGCTGGGACAACCCTGGAGAGGGCATCTTCTTCGTCTATTGGGGCGACTTTGATGATACAGAGGAAGGCTTCCAATGGATTGCAGAGAAAGTGGGCGACGACAAATGGGCTTTCAAGAATAAAGTGAAGGAAGAATACATCGGCGTGAAAAACAGCTACGACGACGATGTACTCTTCTCCTCTACTCCCGTCGGCTACACATTGACTGACCTCGAAGACGGAGCAGGACGCTTCTTCATGACAAGCAGCGACAACAGTCATTCGCCACACGTTCAAGGTTATCTTCGCAGCGACCGTCCGAACAACAGTCTCGCCAAGCAGAATGTAGGAGACGACGACTATCCTGGTGATGGTGCAACCAACGGTTATCCAGGACGCTGGCAAATCTATGAAGTGGAGAGCTACACAGGGAATCCCTACATCTCTTATGTCAGCGAGATTCAAGAGGGCGAACAGTACTACATCGTTAGTGATCGTACGAAGTTCAATGGCAATAGTTCCGGCCTACCAAAAGCTATGGCTTGCCTGCAGGAAAACTTCAAGATCAATTGGGGCAACCAATATGTTTATTGGGCCGACCTCGACAAGGAGGCCGACGGCTTCATCTGGACAGCCGAAAAAGCTGGCGAGGAAGGGCAATGGGCCTTTAAGAACAAGGAGAACAGCCAGTACTTGGGCAACATGAACATGCCTGCAGAAGCCGACATCATCTTCTCCTCCAC
>JAGCXU010000091.1 GCA_017961145.1 Bacteroidaceae bacterium
AAGGCTCTTGAGCGTCTGAATCACTTTGTTGACATCAGTTATGATGGGCTCTTCTGTGTCTTCATTACCTTCAACCTGAGCGAGGAAGTGGTTAACAATGGGAGCATAAAGGTTGAACTCGACCTTCTTGGGGTCGATCATGACCAGTTTCAGCTCGGCAGGATGCTTCTTATATAGTAATGAAGTGATGATGACATTCAGGCCTACAGACTTACCCTGACCTGTTGCACCAGCTACAAGAAGGTGTGGCATCTTGGTAAGGTCCGCGATGAAGACCTCGTTGGTGATGGTCTTGCCGAGAGCCATAGGCAGCTCGTAATCAGTCTCTTGGAACTTACGACTGTTCAAGATGCTTTCCATCGAGACCATTTGAGGCTTGAGGTTCGGGACTTCTATGCCGATGGTACCCTTGCCAGGAATGGGTGCGATGATTCGAATGCCTAATGCGCTCAGGCTCAGGGCAATGTCGTCTTCAAGGTTTCGAATCGTGCTGATACGAATGCCAGGAGCAGGCGTGATTTCGTAGAGCGTGATTGTGGGGCCGATGGTGGCTTTCGTATTGTCGAGGATTTCGACTCGGAAGTTGCTCAGAACCGTTTTGATGCGGTTCTTGTTGTTGCGCTGCTCCTCCATGTCGATAGCGTTCGCCGTGTTATCATAATGGGTGAGGAGGTCGATGGTGGGATACTTGTAGTTCTCCAGGTCGAGCTTCGGGTCGTAAGGCTCCAATGCTCGTCCGTCAGAGAGGTTAGCCTTCTCTGGGTCTTGACCCACCACCACAGTAATGTTATCCTCGTCGTTCGTCTCTTCCAAGCCTTTCAGGGGAGCCAACGGATCTTCGGCAAAGTCAATTACAGTAGCGGTTCGAGCGGCTTCGTCGCTGAATGGAATGCGAGGTTCTTCGTCCTCTTTCGGCTCTTCTTTCTTGCCTTCGTCCTCGCTATCGGGCATCAAGGGATATGTTACTTCTGGCTCTTCCTCTTGCTCTTCCACTACGACGGACTCTTCTTCCTTCTTCTTTCGGATGACAAGATGACGGATCCAAGTGATTGCTTCGTCGCTGAGATAGAAGAGATAGAGTAGGGCGGAGAGGATGAAAATGAGCAGCGTGCCCAAGCCTCCCACTTTGCTCTGCAGGAAGTCCAGTTCGTTCTGACCAATCATGCCGCCCCAAATGATATAAGTATTCTGGGCACCAGGGACATAACGCACAACGTAAGCGGCAAAGGCAGAAGCCCAAGCCATGATTATCATGCAGTTAAGGAACCAGATGTGAAGTCTCACTTTAGCCAATCCCATGATGCGAATGCTGGCTGCAAGCATTAGTATGGGGATGAGTATACTGGAGACTCCGAAGGTGTTATCCATTAGCCAATGTGCAACTTCATAGCCCCAACGGCCCAACCAGTTTGCTGCCGTGTAGGATTCACTTGTGACGTACTTCTGGTCTTCAGCACCTGTGAAGACATGCGAGACGAGTGCTATGAGGATTGCCAACGAGAGAATGGCGAGAACTGCGCCCCATACAAAACGCAAGTTGTCACCATGTTCAGCCCTTTTGTTAGGGGCAATTTCGTCCTGATCCGCTATGTTGGAGCGGAACCAGCTTAGCGAGCGAGCCCAAGAAGACTGGTTCTTCTTCTTTCGTTTGGCAGGAGTCTTGCTCGCTGGTTTATATTGTCTTACGCTTTTCTTTGCGTCCATTGTTTCTAATACATTATTTATATACGCGAATAACGGGCACAAAGGTACGAAAAAAATAGGAATTAAAAGGTATGAAAACTGAATTATTTAAGCAAATTTACCATATTTGGCATTCAATTTTAGAGTTGAAAACAAGCTGAAATAAAGAATAATGTAAAGAATTTTTCAATTCATTTTAGGGTGCCGATTCTGGGTTCTCTATATGGTGTACCTCGTCAAAATGTCTTTCTCCTTATTGATTGTTTGGCCTCGAAATGGGGTTTGAAACAGGTTTTACCATCGTTTTATAACTATTTCATAATGAACATGTTGTATTTGTCGAACTTTAAGATTGGAAATTAGGCTAGTGACGATTGCAATCATAACGTTTGACGTTTGCGATTTTAACGTTTGACGTTTGCCATCGTAACACTATATGTTTGCCGTTTTAACACGCCAACTTTGCCAACTTGGTTAAGGTCGTTTTCCTCTCATCCGTTTTATGTGGAAAGATTAACTGTTTTATAACGACGGAAATGTCGTGAATTTTCCAATCAGATGACTGGCGATAATAGAAAATGTCGCGTTCGAAGAGAGAAGAAAAACAAAGTTTTCTTTTGTTTTTCGCCCACTTATTTGTACCTTTGCAAAGTTTTATAACGATGGAGATTCAGAAACTGTTGAGCCTTTTTGCCAGGCATCCAGGCGTGAAAGCCCTCGCCAAAGTGCTGCAGAAAGACTCGAAAACGGCCATTCAACTAGCTGGACTTCAAGGGAGTTCGGCTGCTCTTGTTTTCGCTTCGCTTGCCGAAAAGGCTCCCGAAGTGCTGAATTGTCCGTACCTTTTCGTGCTCGACGATGAGGAAGAGGCTGGCTATTTCTACCATGATCTAACGCGTTTCTTGGGCGATGAGCAGGTCTTGTTCTTCCCAAGCTCGTATAAAAGAGCCATTAAGTTCGGCCAACGGAATGCAGGACAGGAAATCCTTCGAACCGAAGTCCTGTCGAAACTTTCGTCTGGAAGCCTTCCTCTCTTTGTCGTGACGCATCCTCAGGCACTTTCCGAGCTTGTGGTCACGAAGCAAAAACTAAGCGAACAAACCCTCAGTCTCAACGTCGGAGAGAGGGTGGATATAATGTTTGTTCAGGAGACTTTACTGGGGTTTGGGTTCAACAGGACTGACTATGTTTACGAACCTGGGCAGTTTGCAGTTCGAGGAAGCATCATCGATGTCTATTCCTTCTCACATGAACTTCCTTATCGTATCGATTTCTTCGGCGACGAGGTGGACAGTATCCGAACCTTTGAGGTACACAGTCAGCTCAGTCGTGACCGCCAAGAAAGCATCACAATCGTGCCCGAAATGGACGGGAAAGACCTTTGCAGAGAGAGTTTCCTCTCGTTCCTGCCAGAGAATTCCCTGCTTGTCATGAAAGACCTCCTGTTCCTCTGCGAAACGATTGAGCAGACTTTCGACGAAGGATTCAGTCAGTCGGCCATTACCGTTCAACAGGAAGAAGCTTCGGAAACCTTGTCTGCAAAGGCAATGCTGGTCGAGCCAGAAGAGTTCAAGAAACAGATTGTGGGTTTCCGTCGAGTGGAATTGAAGGCACTTTCGCATAAAGGAAGCGAGGCAGGGACAGTCATTTCTTTCAAGACTCACCCGCAACCAGTCTTCCACAAGAACTTCGACTTGCTCATCTCGGCTTTCCAAAAGCTTCAGGATAAAGGCACAGAACTCTACATCTTGGCAGACAGCCAGAAGCAGACAGACCGCCTCGAGAGCATCTTTCACGATAAGGAAACGGGCATACAGTTCACTCCTGTCGACCAGGCTCTGCATGCCGGCTTCATAGACGACGACCTGAATGTGGCCGTCTTCACAGATCATCAGATCTTCGACCGCTTCCATCGTTACAATCTTCGAAGCGATAAAGCTACAGGAGGAAAGGTCGCGCTGACTCTCAAAGAGTTGCAACAGTTCGAAATAGGCGATTATGTCGTCCACATAGATTATGGAGTGGGACGGTTCGGAGGCTTGGTCAGGATGCAGAATGGCGACCAATTGCAGGAAGTTATCAAGATAACATATTCCGGAAACGATAATGTCTATGTCTCCATTCATTCCTTGCACAAGGTTTCCAAGTACAAAGGTCGGGAAGGCGAACCACCTCGCATCAGCAAACTTGGCACGGGTGCTTGGGAGCGCATGAAGGAGAGGACGAAGAAGAAGATTAAGGATATTGCCCGCGACCTCATTCTTCTCTATTCTCGTCGACGCGAAGAAAAGGGTTTTGCATTCAGCCACGACAGCTTTATGCAACATGAGCTCGAGGCAAGTTTCCTCTATGAAGATACTCCTGACCAACTCAAAGCCACTCAAGATGTCAAGTCGGATATGGAAAGGCAAAGGCCGATGGATAGGCTCGTCTGCGGCGATGTTGGCTTCGGCAAAACGGAAGTGGCGGTCAGAGCTGCTTTCAAAGCATGCGTGGACAATAAGCAAGTGGCAGTTCTTGTTCCGACAACTGTCCTCGCTTATCAGCATTTCCGCACCTTCCAGAGCCGTCTCAAGGACTTTCCTGTCAAGATAGAATACCTGACGAGAGCAAGGACTCCCCAACAGACGAAACAGGTTCTGGAAGGCCTCAAAAGCGGAACAGTAAACATCATCATCGGCACGCATAAACTCATAGGCAAGAGTGTGCGTTTCAAAGACTTAGGTCTTCTCATCATAGACGAAGAACAAAAGTTCGGCGTCTCTACCAAAGAGAAGCTTCGTCAACTGAAAACTAATGTCGATACCTTAACATTGACGGCAACTCCGATACCTCGAACTTTGCAATTCAGCTTGATGGGAGCTCGCGATTTGAGTGTCATCCAGACTCCTCCGCCAAACCGTTATCCCATTCAGACGCAACTTTGTCAGTTCAGTTCGGAAGTTATAGCCGAAGCCATCGAGTTTGAAATGAGCAGAAGCGGCCAGGTCTTCTTCGTCAATAACCGTATCAGCCAACTTCCTGAACTTGCGGAACTTGTCCGAAAGAACGTTCCAGATTGCCGAGTTGCAGTCGCTTACGGAAAGATGCCGCCAGAGGAACTCGAGAAGATTATGCTGGACTTCATGAACTATGACTACGATGTGCTCATCTCCACAACGATCATAGAGAGCGGCCTCGACATTCCTAATGCCAACACAATCATCATCAACGGAGCCCACAACTTCGGTCTCTCCGACCTTCATCAAATGCGAGGAAGGGTAGGGCGCTCAAACAAAAAGGCTTTCTGCTACTTGCTTGCGCCCCCTCTTTCCGTCCTGAACATCGATGCAAGGCGTCGTCTTCAAGCCATCGAGAACTTCAGCGACTTGGGAAGCGGCATTCATATTGCCATGCAAGACCTCGATATCCGAGGCGCAGGAAACTTGCTCGGAGCCGAACAAAGCGGCTTTATTGCCGACCTGGGATACGAGACATATCAGAAGATATTGTCCCAAGCCGTCACAGAACTCCGTAATGATGAGTTCCATGAACTCTATGCGGAAGAGGTTCGAAACGGTAACGTCGTTGAAAGCACCGAGGTGGTAGACGATTGCCAACTTGACAGCAACCTTCCCATGTACTTCAGCGACGACTATGTTCCCACCTCAAGCGAGCGAATGCTCCTTTATAGAGAACTTGATGCGATGGAGCGTGATGAAGATGTTGACAAGTTCCGACAACGACTTATCGACCGCTTCGGGCCCCTTCCCAACGAGGCAGAAGACCTGCTGAAGGTCGTTACGCTTCGTCGTTTAGGCAAGCATTTCGGCTGCGAACGCTTTGTGCTAAAGGCTGGACATGCAAGGTTGTTCTTCGGTCCTGCTGATGACAATCCTTTCTACGAAGGGCGAATCTTCGGACAAGTCGTTGCCTTTGCGACTGCCAATGCCTATCGTTGTCACTTCAAACTCGATGGTAAAGGCAAGAGTCTCCTCATCGACGACGTCAACACAATTACCGAAGCCGTCGAAATACTTAAACAGATAAACAACATAAGCTATGCTAACGCATCTGACCATCAATAATTACGTTCTCATCGAGACACTCGACATTGACTTTGCAGCTGGTTTCTCTGTTATGACAGGCGAGACTGGCGCAGGCAAATCCATTATTCTTGGAGCCTTAGGTCTGCTTGCTGGTGGGCGAGCAGATACTGGAAGCATCATGCCAGGAGCAGCCAAATGTACCGTTGAAGGCTTTTTCAACATCGATGGTTATGACTTGAAGAATGTCTTCGAAGAGAATGAACTCGACTACGAACCTACAGAATGTATCCTTCGACGGGAAGTTTCGTCGAACGGAAAGAGCCGTGCCTTCGTCAATGATAGCCCGGTTAATGTGTCTGCTCTTCGTCAGATTGCCCTTCGTTTGTTGGATATACATTCGCAACATAGCAACCTATTGCTCGAAAATCCTGCTTTCCAATTGGGTATCATAGATACCGTTGCAGGGCATCAAGACTTGCTTAATCAGTATCGAGAATGTTATGCTCGAATTGTCGAAGCCAAGCGTCAGCTCAAAGAACTCGAAGAGAATTTGGCAAAGCGACAAAGCGATGAGGATTATCTTCGCTACCAACTCGACCAACTTGACGAGTTCAAACCTCAACCAGATGAAGATGAGGAACTTAAGCAACTGCAGAGCGCACTCTCTCATGCTGAGGATATCAAGGTTGCGTTATCAACAATTGATGCTTTGCTAAATGGTAACGATAACGATGATGGCGTTGGAAGTATGGGAGCCATTGATGCATTACGACGCTCGAGCCAAACCATGCAACAGATTGCAAACGTTTATCCTGCGATTGAGGAGTACTTGAATCGTCTCGAAAGTGCTGTCATAGAAGTTAAAGATATTGCAGGAGACATCTATAGTCTTGCTGAAGACATTGAGTATAACCCTGCTCGTCTTCAACAAGTTACAGAACGACTAGACCAACTTTACTCTCTTGAACAGAAACATCATGTAGGTTCTTCGGAAGAACTTATCGTTTTAGCGGAAGATATTCGTTCGCGACTTGATGCGCTAACTAATTCCGAAGACAATATTAAAGCCTTGAAACAACAGATTGATGAAGAATCTGAACAAGCGAAGAGACTTGCCGGAAAACTTTCCGAAGGTCGCATAAAAGCATCGAAACAAGTGGAAAAACTTGTCGCAGAGTCAATTACGGCAATGGATATGCCTGCGGCCATCTTCAAGGCAAATATTGAGAAAACTGAGGAACTCCTGCCTACAGGAATGGATAACGTCACCTTCCTGTTCTCTGCTAATAAGAATATGAGTCCCAGACCTTTAGCCGAAGTGGCGAGTGGTGGTGAGATGTCGCGAGTCATGCTTGCTCTAAAAGCTTTGACAAGCAAGCAGATGAATTTGCCGACGATTATCTTCGATGAGATTGATACTGGCGTTAGTGGGAAAGTTGCAAGTTCGATGGCACAGATTATGGCACAGATGAGTAGTGCTGGAAGTCAGCAAGTTCTTGCCATCACCCACCTTCCACAGATTGCTGCAAAAGGCGATGCACACTATTTCGTCTATAAGGAAGATGACGGAAATCGTACTTTGACCCACATAAAACAACTTGATCAGGAAGGCCGCATCACAGAACTTGCTCACATGCTTTCGGGCAACATAGTAACTGATGCTGCAAAGGAGAATGCCCGACAACTTTTACAAGGAAAATGATTGAGAAAGTCAGGACATATATCGACCGTGAGATAGGGCTTGATAGTAATGCTCTTATCCTCATTGCCCTGAGTGGTGGAGCTGATTCAACCGCGCTTTTGCTCGTAATGAAAGAATTGGGTTACACGCTTCAGGCTTTACATTGCAACTTTCATTTGAGGGGCGATGAGTCTGATCGCGACCAACATTTTGTCGAAGAACTTTGCAAAGAGCAGAATGTACCTTTGTCTGTTCGACATTTTCAAACGGAAGAAGTGGCAAAAGAACGTGGAATAAGTATTGAAATGGCAGCTCGCGACCTTCGTTATGACTGGTTTCGAGAAGAGATGAAGGCAAGAAAAGCATTCTGTATTGCAGTTGCTCATCACCGAGATGACCAGGCAGAGACTATGCTTCTCAATCTTCTTCGTGGAACTGGATTGCGCGGTTTGGCTGGCATGCAAGCGAAACATGAAGGCATCATCCGTCCTCTTCTTTGTTTGAGTCGCGCAGAAATTCTGCAATATCTTGAGAGTCGAGGACAATCTTTCGTTACAGACAGTACCAATTCAGAGCGAACTTACCTCAGAAATCATCTTCGACTCGATGTTATTCCCTTGCTTCAGAGCATCAATCCTGCTGCCATCGAGCACCTTTGTCTTGCTTCAGATAATGTTCGAGAGAGTATACCTTATTATATTAAGGGCATTGAAGCGACTTTCAAAGAGCAAGGTATTACGACAAACACTTTCCCTTTTAAAGCCCTCGAATCCAGGACTTTGCTTCACGAATGGCTTTCAGACAAAGGGTTTAATCGTGCTCAGGAAGAGGAGATGATGAGTGCTTCGAACAGTCAAGTCGGCAAAGTTTGGCTCTCGAACAGTCATTCAGTCCTTCGCGATCGTGATGCCCTGATAGTTTCCTCTTTGTCAAAGCAAACAGAGAAACCTCAAATTAGACAGGAAATCGTATCTCAAATCGAGGAGACAGGACCGAATGTCGCTTATTTTGATGCAGATTTGCTAACAAATCCAATTGAGGTCCGACTGGTTCGAGAAGGCGATTCTTTTGTGCCTTTTGGTATGAAAGGCAGGAAGTTGGTGAGCGATTATCTGACAGACAGAAAGCTCAATCGCTTCGAGAAAGCAGAGCAGTTTGTGGCAGTTTGTGGCGACGAGATTATTTGGCTAATAGGTCATCGGAGCGACAATCGTTACAAAGTGACTGACGCGACTAAGCGTATTCTCAAACTAAGCGTAGTTAAATCGTAAACGTAACGTTTGTCGTTGGCAAACTTCACACGTTACGTTTGCAATCATAACGTGTGAAGTTTCTGTTCGTCGCCAGTCAAGTATCCTTACCAGATGTCTTCCGGTCTTTCAGGATTATCGTAAACTTCCTTCGGACAGTATTCCATATAGTCCATATAGAACTCCTTATCTTCGGAGTCGAGGACAGACTTCAGTTTCATGTAGTAAGTCTTGTCCGGGTCCATGGTTTGCCGAATGATGATGTAGCGCAAGTTTGAACTGCGATTTCGTTCAACATCGGAACTGCTTCCATCTGCCGTGACGGTCTTTGCGCCTTTCATTACGCCATTGTTTCGCAGTCGTTTATCGACCTCGATGTTGTAGTCTTCGTCTTTTCCATCAGCTTCCCAACCTACATTCATAGTACCTATACCTTTGGTCAGATTCACAGGAATGCCTGCTGCAGGGAGTTTCGTGGGGTCGGAACCGAAATAGAACTGCTGGATGCCTCGGTCGCCATTTGGAAGTACGTCGTATCGGAATTCGTAAGTACCACGTCTGGGAACTGGCGGCAGCTTGAAGGTAAGCTCGAAGCGTCCCTTTGCTTTCATCTCATCACTATGGAGATTGCACCAGTTGTAGCCGTATGCATTGAGATAAACGAAGAGGGTCTGATCGTTCATCTGCATGTTTTCGAAGTAGTTGTAGATGCGTGTTGCAGGGATATAGACGTCCTGATTCTTCTCATCAGCCGAGAGTTTGAGGCGTATGTCGTTGTTCATCGCTTCAGGGAAGAGCGTCATTCCATCGAAACGCAATCGTTCTTTAGCCAGGTTGTCACGTACATTGTCGTTATACGAGAGAGGTGCGCCAATGGGGTAAATGCAACAATTGATGATGTCGTTCAGTATTGCATGTGCAGGGTCTCTATCTACGAAGCAACCTATTTTATCAGGGTCGCAAGAGAGTTCGTGTAAGACCTCTCTCCTGTCTTGCTCGAGCTTGGCGAAACGATTGAGGTATACGCCATCACTTTCCTTACTTTCATAAATTTTCAGGAGACGGCGCTTGCCCATTGTTGTGTACAATTCGTACATAGGAATGGTGAACGTCTTTCTCGATTGGTCGTAGCCAAATTCGTTCCTATGGAATACGAGACGGTCTGCTGGCACACGGAAGGGAAGGATGTGATAGGTCGTCCATTGATAGAGGAGATTCATTTCGCTTTCGTAGTTCTCGTCTGTCGTGAATCTGTCATCATCGGAATACTGATGGTTGTTCACTATCCATTGTATCAGCGAGGGGAGTAATGTGGCGGAAGGTGCTTTGGGATCGAGTCCCTGTTCACGCCAGAATTCATCGGTTTCGGCAAAGATGGTAAAGCCATAGAGGCGGTGGCGAGGAGTCCAATTGTCTCCATTCGGGAAATGTCCGTCGATGTACATATGCATGTTCTCTGGTATTTCGCCTCGGAGATAAAGGTTCTCATAGACTTCGTCGCGTATCTTGGAAAGGGTATCCATAAGTCCGCAGGCTTGAATGGCTTTGGCCATGACAAGGAATCCTTCTCTCTCGCTGTCGAGCATTTCCTGCAGATACAAAGCTGCCGTAACGTCCTTTGGAGCGATGACGCGAGTCACTTGATGTATGACGCCATTTGTGGCAAGGATGTCGCGTTCGGTGAGACTTATGGGACAGGTGTTATTGATAAAGATGGAGTCAACGCCTTTGTAGAGAACAGACAGCCTGCGGTCGTTCATGTTGTTCAGCGGAAACTCTGTGCCAGTCTCTTGCGGGAAAGAGTTTATCAGGAATGCTTCCTCGTGGTCGCCAGAGTCGATGACAGAATTGCAGACAATCACTCTGATTATAGAGTCGCGTTTGTGTTCGCTGACAAAAGCGTCCCATGACGGTTCGCTCAAGAGCGAGGGCTCTTCCACGCAAAGTTCCTGCAGATAGGTATCAATTGCTTCGTTTGTCGGAGCGAATACAGTATAATGTCCACGCGCATTAAGCAGTTCGCCAACGGTACTTCTGCTTCGAATCGATATGGGAGTAATTTTCAGGAGCCTGACGTATTCGGAATAAGTGTTATGCTTCTCCAAATAACTCATTACGCAGTCTGATGTGAAGACGTATCGGGCAGAAGTGTCTATATTCTCGGTACATCCCCACAAAGTGAAGAGTAGAATTGAAATGGTTAAAGTCTTTCCAAACAAGATTTTCATGGTTGGATTGTGTTTGTAATTGTTAGTTTCGAATGCAAAAATACAAAATATTTATGAAATGTGAATAATGATTTTTAAATTATTTTGTACCTTTGCACGCAAAATATTAAAAAAAGTATGCAAAGCATCAGGAATATAGCAATCATTGCACATGTCGACCACGGCAAAACGACTCTTGTAGACAAAATGCTTTTGGCTGGAAACCTCTTTCGCGAGAATCAGCAAACAGGCGAACTCATGCTCGACAACAATGAGCTTGAAAGGGAGCGAGGCATCACGATTCTCTCCAAAAACGTCAGCATCAACTACAAAGATACGAAGATAAACATCATCGACACTCCGGGCCATAGTGACTTTGGCGGTGAGGTGGAGCGCGTCCTGAATATGGCAGACGGATGCCTGCTTCTTGTCGATGCCTTCGAGGGACCGATGCCGCAGACACGCTTCGTCTTGCAAAAAGCCCTGCAAATCGGCTTGAAACCTGTTGTTGTCATAAATAAGGTGGACAAGCCCAATTGCCGTCCTGAAGAGGTTTACGAGATGGTGTTCGACTTGATGTGCGACCTCGATGCAACAGAGGAGCAACTCGATTTCCCAGTCATCTATGGCTCGGCAAAACAAGGCTGGATGGCAGAGGATTGGCAAACTCCAACAGGAGACATAACTTATCTGCTCGACTGCATCCTGAAGTATATTCCTGAACCTGAGATACTTGAAGGCACGCCGCAAATGCTTATCACGAGCCTCGATTACAGCAACTATACAGGTCGGATTGCTGTGGGGCGTGTGCATCGTGGAACACTTCGCGAAGGCATGAACATTACTATTGCGCATAGAAACGGACAGATGGAAAAGACAAAAATCAAGGAGTTGCACACCTTTACGGGTATGGGACGACAGAAAATCTCGGAAGTCGGTTCGGGTGACATCTGTGCGATTGTCGGTTTGGAGCGCTTCGAGATTGGCGACACGCTTTGCGACTTCGAGAATCCAGAGCCTCTGCCTCCCATCAGTATCGACGAGCCGACGATGTCCATGCTCTTCACTATCAACGATTCTCCGTTCTTTGGTAAGGAAGGCAAGTATTGTACGAGCCGCCACATCGGGGAACGTCTGGAACGTGAACTGGAGAAGAACCTTGCCCTTCGTGTCGAAGTTCCAGAGGGCTATACTGATCGCTGGATAGTGTCGGGCAGGGGAGTTTTGCACCTGTCTGTTCTTATCGAGACAATGCGTCGCGAAGGATACGAACTGCAAGTCGGTCAGCCGCAAGTCATATATAAGGAAATAGATGGCGTGAAGTGCGAACCTATCGAGGAAATGACGATAAATGTGCCCGAGGAGTTCTCCTCGAAGATGATTGATATGGTGACGCGTCGCAAGGGCGAGATGACAAGCATGGAGAGCCAGGGAGAACGCGTCAACATCGAGTTCCTTATTCCCAGTCGCGGCATTATAGGCCTTCGCACAAATATGCTGACAGCAAGTCAGGGAGAAGCCATTATCGCACATCGTTTCAAGGAATATCAACCCTACAAAGGCGACATAAATCGTCGCGTCAATGGCTCGCTTATTGCCCTCGAGAGTGGCAATGCTTATGCCTATGCCATCGACCATTTGCAAGACCGTGGACGCTTCTTCATCGAGCCTCAGGACCAAGTCTATGCAGGCCAGGTTGTTGGCGAACATGTTCACGAGAACGACATCGTCATCAATGTTTGCAAGGCAAAGCAGCTCACGAATGTTCGGGCAAGCGGTACTGACGAGAAAGCGCACATCATTCCAGCCACAATCTTCTCTTTGGAGGAGGCACTCGAGTACATCAAGGCCGACGAATATGTTGAGGTGACGCCCAAGAGCATGCGTATGCGAAAGGTTATCCTCGATCATCTGGAAAGGAAAAGAGCAAATAAAGAATAATACCTTGAAGACTAAACTATTAACCATCATCCTATTGTCCTTTTGTTTAACTGGCATTAGGGCACAAGTTTCATCCTCATGGGTTGCGAAGGACAATCTTGGTCGTACTTTGCCCACCGCCGAGGAGTGTCCGCTCAAGACGGATAAGTCACGAACTGTCGGCATTTTCTACATCACTTGGCATACGTCAAATCTTCACAACGGACAACCCTACACGTACGATGTAACGAAGCTCCTCGAAGAGAATCCTATGCGTTCGCAAGGCAATCCCGACTTCCCTTATGCCACTTATCATTGGGGCGAGCCCGAGTACGGATATTTCCTTAGTCAAGACAAATATGTTTGCTTCCATGACCTTTCGATGTTGGCTGATGCGGGAGTTGACGTGCTTATCATGGACGTGACGAATGCCGTCTGCTATTGGGACGAATGGGAAGTCCTCTTCCAAACCATGCAGGAGATGAAAGCTCTCGGAAACAAGGTGCCCAAGTTCTGCTTTTGGGCGTTCAACGGCAACGTCATTGACGTCGTTCAGAGTCTTTATGAGCGCTTCTACAAGACGCCTCGCTACCAGGACTGTTGGTTCTACTGGGATGGAAAGCCATTGCTACTTTACAATGCCACGCCCTCTGTTGATGCCAATCCGAATGGCGGACAGAAGGGTAAGACTGACTACAGCGACGAGGTCAAGGAGTTCTTCACATTGAGGAATATGTGGTGGGGCTACAAGGAGTGGGCTGGCGCTCCTTATGTGGGAGGAGAAGACAAATGGAGTTTCGGCTACGAACTCAACGACAAGAAGGTGGCAGCCCTGAAGCCCGAAGAACTTTGTTCGAAGCATCAAGGACGACTCGAAGAGATGGCAGTCACACCTGCACAACATCCCATCAGCATTACCGGAAAGAGTTGGCGACGCGAGACTTTGGAGCCCGAACTCGATGGAAAAGATATGCCAGGCAGGACTTTTGTTCCTTGGTTGGGCGAGGAACGGGACAATCCGACTCAGTACGGCATCTACTTCCAAGACCGTTGGGACGAAGCGCTACAGGTCGATCCCGACTTCATCTACTTGAACGACTGGAACGAGTGGACGGCAGGCAAGTACAAGAACGGCAAAGACCCGTCGGGGCAGGCCGATATGCACATCGATTTCCTCGGCAGAAAAGTGAATCCCTTCTACTTCGTGGACCAGTACAATGCCGAGTTCAATCGCACAATTGCGCCAATGAAGGGTGGCTGGACGGACAACTACTACATGCAAATGGTACAGAACATTCGTCGCTACAAAGGTGTGGCTCCCATGCCAGAACATCGTGGCTATCAGAAGATTACGCTCGACGGAACGCTCCACGAATGGCAGTCCGACAGCAGCTTCCTCGACACCAGAGGCGATGTCCTTCATCGCGACCATGACGGCTACGGAAATCTGCATTACACAGAGCAGAGTGGCAGGAACGACATCGTGCGCTGCCTTGTCGCAGTCGACAAACGGAACATCTATTTCGCAGCCGAAACAGCCCAGCCACTTTCGCCAAGTACAGACCCGAACTGGATGCTGCTCTTCATCGATACGGACGAGGACGGCAAGTACGATTTCGTCATCAATCCGGCAAAGGGGCTTTATCCTTATGCAAGTCAAGGCAATGCCATCGAGATAGCCTTACCGCGCAGACTTCTCGGCAAAACGGGCAAGAAGTTTAGCCTGCGCTTCAAATGGGCCGACAATCCCGAAAATCCCGAAGACATTATCAGCATTTCCACGACGGGCGATACAGCGCCAAATCGACGCTTTGCCTACCGTTTTGTTTGGTAGAAATAAGTAAGACACAATGGAGCCCTCATGAAAAAGAGCTCCATTTTTGTGTGTCAGAATCGTTTGTTACTTTTGTTACATGAGTTTCTTGTATCTCGTTTTCGTTTATATAATCATCTCTTTCCGTATCAGTCGGGAAAGATATTCATTTGCATTTGAACTTTTCTTGCCGCATGCTTCCATCGCCCTTTTCAGGTCTTCGCGGGTGAACTCTTCGGGCAGCTCGTCAAGGAGTCGGAACAAGGCGTTGTTTCGGCTTCAAAGTTACGAAACATTCGGAACAAAAGGAACAAAAGGAACAAGTTTTTTTTAGAGTAGGGCGAGGACTATATATTATTATATAAATAAGTAATTATTTCCTTAATATTATATTAAGCACCCCCGTGTGTCTTTTTTTACGTGTTCCTGTTGTTCCTGTTGTTCCCCCCTACAAATCGATGCCGTATTCATGGCATATCCACTGCACTGCTCTGGGTGGCAGCATTTGGCTTCGTCTCTTCACGCCAAAACGTGCAAGTTTACTACTATTCTCATTGAGCCAGCGACGGAAAGTATTTGCGCTCACTCCAGCGGCTTCTGCCAGTTCGT
>JAGCXU010000092.1 GCA_017961145.1 Bacteroidaceae bacterium
CAAAGGGCAAGCAGTTCCTTGTTTGCCTGAGCTAATTCTACGCCCTGACCTACCAGCATGAAGGGCTTCACGCTCTCATTTATCATGCGAGCAGCCTTCTCGATAGCGCCTTCTTCTGGCTGAGGATTGGGGTTGTAACTGCGAATGAAATCAACCTTCTGCGGAGCATATTCAATCATGGCCGTCTGCGCATTCTTTGCGAAGTCGAGCACAACAGGGCCAGGCCTTCCGCTCTTTGCAATGAAGAAAGCGCGAGCAACTGCCCAAGGAATGTCTTCAGCGCGGCGAATCTGGAAGTTCCACTTCGTGATAGGTTGTGTAACACCCACAACGTCAACCTCTTGGAAAGCATCAGTTCCGAGCATTGCTGCTCCGACCTGACCGCAAATGACAACCATAGGAGTCGAGTCAATCATGGCATCAGCAACGCCAGTAATTGTATTCATTGCACCAGGTCCGCTCGTCACGATGGCACAACCCACCTTGCCGCTAACTCGAGCATAGCCTTGAGCAGCATGGACAGCAGCTTGTTCGTGACGGACAAGAATGTGATGAAGCGTTTTCTTGTGGTCGTAGAGGGCGTCGTAGGTGGGCATAATAGCGCCACCAGGATAGCCGAAGAGCACATCTACGCCTTCGTGTTCAAGGCTTCTCATCAAAGCCTCTGCACCAGATATCTTTTCGTTTGCCATATTTAGTCAATTATTCTTATTCCGCCCTTGTCGGCACTCGCGACAGATTGGGCATAAGCTCTTAGTGCTTTGCTAACTTTTCTGTTCCGCTTCAAAGGCTGTTGTGGGCGAGCCTTGAGTTCTTCGTCGCTCAGTTTCACATTTATGGAGCGACTGGGAATGTCGATAATGATGATGTCGCCATCCTTCAGCTTGCCTATATTACCGCCATTTGCAGCTTCAGGACTGATGTGTCCGATAGAGAGGCCACTCGTTCCTCCAGAGAAGCGTCCGTCGGTAATGAGGGCACATTCCTTGCCCATGTGCATCGACTTGATGTACGAGGTGGGATAGAGCATCTCTTGCATTCCAGGGCCGCCTTTAGGACCTTCGTGAGTGATGACGACGCAATCGCCCTTCTTCACCTTGCCGCCAAGGATGCCTTCGCAAGCGTCTTCCTGACTGTCGAAGACCACAGCAGGTCCTTCGAAGTGCCAGAGTTCAGGAGCTACGCCAGCCGTCTTGACTACGCAACCATCCTGAGCGATGTTTCCGAAGAGGACAGCCATTCCGCCATCCTTCGTGTAAGCGTGTTCTATATCGCGGATGCAACCATTCTCTCGGTCAGTATCGAGGGTTTCGTAATATGTTTCTTGCGAGCCCATCACATTGCTGAACTTGCCTCCAGGAGCGCTGCTATAGATGCGCTTCGCTTCAGGATTGATGGTTTTGCCAGTAATGCTGTATTTCTCAATGTCTTCGCCAAGAGTGGCACCATTTACGCGTTTGCAAGAGAGGTCAAGCAGATTGCCTTTTGCAAGCTCGCCTAAGATGCCGAGAATGCCGCCAGCGCGATTCTCTTCCTGAATGCTGTACTTCTGCCAGTTTGGCGAAAGCTTGCAGAGGAACGGCACTTTGCGGCTCAGTTCGTCAATGTCCTTCATCTTGAAATCGACCTCACCTTCCTGAGCGACTGCAAGGAGATGGAGCACAGTATTGGTCGAGGCTCCCATCGCAATGTCGAGCGTCATTGCATTGAGGAAGGCTTGTCTGGTGGCAATGCTGCGAGGAAGAACACTTTCGTCGCCATTCTCGTAGTAGGCGAGGGCGTTCTTGACGATAATTTCGGCTGCATCCTTGAAGAGCTGAATGCGGTTCTTGTGTGTGGCCAGAATGCTTCCATTGCCAGGAAGGGAAAGTCCGATAGCTTCGGTCAGCGAGTTCATCGAGTTGGCTGTGAACATACCTGAGCAAGCGCCACAGCCAGGACAAGCCATTTGCTCAACCTTTGCGAGTTCTTCGTCGCTGACAGACGGGTCGCCGCCCTTCACCATAGCTGTGATGAGGTCAGCATTCTCGCCATTCAGTTTGTGCGATTCCATCGGTCCTCCGCTGACGAAAACGGCAGGAATGTTCAGTCGCATGGCAGCCATCAGCATGCCTGGCGTCACTTTGTCGCAATTCGAGATGCAAACCATTGCATCAGCCTTGTGCGCGTTAACCATGTATTCGACTGAATCGGCAATAATGTCGCGAGAGGGTAGTGAGTAGAGCATTCCGTCGTGACCCATTGCAATTCCGTCGTCTATGGCTATTGTGTTGAATTCTGCAGCATAGCAGCCGAGCTTCTCTATCTCTCCTTTGACGATTTGTCCTATTTCGTGGAGGTGTGTATGACCTGGCACAAACTGAGTGAAGGAATTGACGACAGCGATAATCGGCTTGCCGAATTGTTCGCGCTTCATTCCGTTGGCCACCCACAAAGCTCTTGCTCCAGCCATTCGCCTGCCTTCGGTGCAGATTGAACTTCTCAATTTATGTTCCATAAATACCTTAAACTTTCTCGCGTACGCGAATTGGCTGCAAAGATAACATAAAACTTTCGTTTGGCCAACAAAATGCCACATTATTATATTATATATGCACGAAAAGACATTTATTCTGCATATTTAGTCACAAAAAGACGCAGCTATGAGTCAAAAGTATGCCAGTGTCGTTTGCAATCATAAAGTGTTATGTTTGCAATCATAACGTTTTATGTTTGCGATTTTAACGTTTTATGTTTGCCAATTTAACGTGCCATCTCTTGCGAGTACCAGAGTTTTTTTGTAAATTTGCAAAGCGAAACTGATTGGCAGACTGCCTGATGCTCGCTCAAAACAAATAAACTAAAGAGGTTACGAACCATGAGAAAGATTTTGTTTCCGATTCTGATGTTGCTATTCGGCTCTGGCATCATGTCGGCTCAAGTTGTGCAATTGAGTGCTCAGTCTTCAGGCAAGCAGTTCGACGGCATTGGTGTCGTTGACGGAGGGGGAGCCACTTCCGTTTTGCTGAAGGACTATCCGGAACCTCAACGTCAGCAAATCATTGATATGGTTTACAAGCCAATGTTTGGAGCTTCCATCAGCGCCTTGCTTGTCGAGATTCCTGGCGATGGCAATTCCACCCAGGGCTCTATGCCTTCGCACAGTCATTTCCGAGGCGATGCAAACTTTGAGCGCGGCTATATCTGGTGGGTGATGAAGGCTGCAAAGAAGAGTAATCCTCAGCTCTCTCTCGATGCAACATCTTGGAGCGCTCCAGCTTGGGTGGGCAACTTCTGGTCGGATGATATGGTGGACTATTATATCTCTTGGATGCAAGGATTGAGAGAAGTTCATGGATTGGAGTTGGACGCTCTCGGTTGCCACAATGAGAAGGGCTACAACTATGATTTTGCCAAGCATTTGCGACAGGCCATGAACGAGCGAGGCTTCAAGGATGTGAAGCTGCATGGCTTTGGTAATTGGGGCGACAGGAAAATGGAATTTCTGAAGGATATGCAGAAAGATTCGGCTTTGGCTGCGGCTCTTGATGCCGTTTGTGCTCACACCTTCAGCGAGATTCCTCTTTCAAAGGAGCAACAAAAGATTTGTGAAGACTTGGGTAAACCAATCTGGAACTCGGAAGACCACTTCTATCTGCCAGGCTTCGATGCGCTCATCAGTATTGTGAAAGGCTTCAACGAAAACTATATTGTCAGCGGAGCCACAAAAGTCATCAACTGGTATGGAATAGCAGGAGTCTATCCTCTTGAACCTTATTCCCTTTATCCGGCAATGCTCTTGGCTCGAGAACCTTGGAGTGGCAACTTTGAAGTGCGAGAAGCGCTTTGGGGGTATGCTCATTATGGGCAGTTCAGTCGAGTAGGATGGCGTTATTTGGATGATGGATGCATGAAGCTGAAAGAAGGCGGATCAATGGTTACATTGCTCGATCCAAATGCAGGAGACTACAGCATTATCCTCGAAACTAAGGGAGCCAAGAGCGAGCAAGAGGTCAAATTCAAAGTGGCGAAAGGCTTGAAGAAAGGCAAACTCTGTGTTTGGTATAGTGATAAGAATCAGCAATTTATCCGACTTGAAGACATTTCGCCCAAGGGAGGAACCTTCAGCCTGATGCTTCATCCTGATGCAGTCTATTCTGTCTCTACTTTAACAGGTCAGCAGAAAGGCTCTTTTGCTGAGATTCCTGCTTCCAAGCCCTTCCCCCTTCCTTACACAGACGACTTCGAAAGCTATCTTCCACCTTCCAAATATGGCTATCTTCCTCGTTATACTGCCGACCTGATTGGCTGCTTTGAACTTGTGGAAAGACCTGATCACAAAGGACAATGCATTCGTCAAACTGTTGGCGAACACACTCTCAGTTGGGCTCCTGAATGGCATCATTATACAATTCTTGGCGATTCGGCTTGGAGAGATTATGAGGTGAGTGCCGATGTTTGGTTGAATCCAGGCGACGAAGCCGCAGTAATGGGCCGCCTTTGCGATGTCGGTTCCGGCTATGGAATATGGGCAAAAGGTTACTACTTAAAGCTTGATGATCAAGGCAATTGCACCCTTGTTCTCTCTTGTGGCAAGCGCAACCAAAGAGAACTGATTGGTGATATGGAGCAACAGGCTTTGATATTAGCTCGCAAAGATGTTGAGGTAGGAGGAGAATACACCATTGCTTCCACAAAAGTAGAAGGCATTTCGGCCTGTAAATGGTACAATCTAAAACTGCGTTTCGAGGGCAAACAATTGACGGGCTATGTTGATGGAAACCAAGTCCTTGCAGTTACTTCAGACCGTTACCTGAAAGGAATGGCAGGTCTTATGGCGCCCTTGCAGAATCATCGAGTCTGCACTCCTTACTTTGACAACCTTAAGATTACGCCTTTACGGTAATAAACTGAATCCCAATTACTTGAAACTCGGCAACTCATCTCGAGTAATGACACAATCTTGCTCGAGGGCATCATTCCACCAATCTATGTTGGCATTGTTGTGATCTGTGCTATTAAAGGCTTCACCTCTAGTATCATTTGTGCGATTGTAGTCGTACCAAGGGATGAGAAAACTCCAATATTGCCCGTCTTCCCATAGCTCCGAGACTTTGGGGATGTTGCCAAACTCGCTGATAGCATAGAGTTTGCCTGGGTAGTTCTCATGGAAATAGTCGTACCAACCATGCATTTCGTTGAGGTTCTTGTCATAGAAGTCAAATGCCACAATATCAACATATTCATCACCAGGATACCACCTTTTCGAGTCGCCAGCATTAAAGACCCAGATAAGGTTTGTTAGTCCGTGATAGTTCACCATTCGATCGTACATCACTTTCCAAAGTTCGACGAAAGCCTCAGGTCCGTCAATGCCCCACCAGAACCAGGCTTTGTGCCAATCTGTACCTGGATTGGTTTCCGACCAATTGCCTTGAGCTTCATGGAGAGGTCGCCAAAGGACAGGGATTTTCTTTATATTTGTGTACCTCAACCACTTGGCAACTTGATCAATGCGGCTAATCATCATCTTATATTCATCTGTATTGGGAGAGAAGATTGCCGATGGACGAAAACTGGTCTGATTGGGCTCTGAGCCAGGTGTGCAAGTGTAATCAGTTCCATTATTGTCGGACATATTCCAATGCCACATCGCAGATGCAATGCCACCTTGGTTTGTCCAATTGCTCCAGACAGTAGTGCTGGAATAGTTTATCCAACCTCCATTAGAAGAGTAAATGTCGTGGATGAAATCGATAGTGTTGATGGCGGGATATTTGCCCGTGTGCTTGTATACCCAATCGGCTTCTTTGGTGTTATAATTCACACAAGCATGAGTGCCTGTGAGTATCTTCTGCCCAACATTTTCCTCGAGATATGCGAGCAGGTTTTGAGCTTCTTGCGAGCGATTGTGCCATTTGGGAATTTGCTGGAAAACAATACTATCCACCATTTTTACATCGCAACAGATAGTGGTTCCGTCGGTCTTGTAGACAACCATGTTTTGAACTTGTGCCTTTGCAGAAAGGGCAAGCAATGCAGGGAGGAGCGCCACAAAGTTTTTCATAGTAATTTAATAGTGTAGGGACGCCGAAGCGCCCCTACTATTGTTGTTATGACATGATTGTTATAACACGAGTTCCTTAAAGACTCCAGTCTTCCTGAGTCTTTCTGACATAGGTCTTGTAGCGGCGCTGAGCAGCTGCCTTACAAGCATCATAGAGTTCCTGAGCCTCTTCGGGAGCAGCCTTCTTCAAAGAGAGGAAGCGAACCTCACCCTCGAGGAAGTCCTGGAACTTATCCCAATCGGGCTCCTTGCTGTCGAGCTGGAAAGGTGTCTTGCCCTCTTCAGCCAAGGCAGGATTGTAGCGCCACAGGTGCCAGTAACCGCATTCAACAGCCTTTGCTTCCTCAGCTTGACTCTTACCCATGCCGCCCTTAGCCTTTAGGCCGTGGTTGATACAGGGAGCGTAGGCGATGATGAGTGAAGGTCCGTGCCAAGCTTCAGCCTCGCGGAAAGCCTTAAGGCACTGGCTCTGGTCGGCACCCATAGCCACCTGAGCCACATAGACGTTGCCGTAGGTCGCTTGCATAAGGCCGAGGTCCTTCTTTCCTACGCGCTTGCCGTTGGCAGCGAACTGAGCAATTGCTCCGATAGGTGTTGCCTTCGAAGCCTGACCGCCTGTATTGGAGTAAACCTCTGTGTCGATAACGAAGATATTGAGGTCTTCACCGGAACCAATAACATGGTCGAGGCCACCATAACCTATATCATAAGAAGCGCCGTCGCCACCGATAATCCATTGGCTGCGCTTCACTAGATAATGATCAAGTTCCTTGAGCTGAGCGCATGTCGGGCAACCAGCCTTCGCACCCTCGGCAATGAGGGGCTTCAGGGCAGCAGCGGCAGCCTTAGAAGCATCTGCATCATTCTGACCTTCAATCCATTGCTGAGCAGCCTGCTTGAATTCTGCGTTGACCTTTTCGTCGGCGATAAGCTCTTCGAGCAAGGCGGTAATGCGCATCTTCATCTTCTTGTTAGCCAACACCATACCGAGACCATATTCGCAGAAGTCCTCGAAGAGGGAGTTAGACCAAGCAGGTCCTTGGCCCTTTGCATTCTTTGTATAAGGAGTGGAAGGAATAGAGCCAGAATAGATGCTGGAGCAACCTGTGGCATTGGAAGCCATTTCGCGGTCGCCAAAGAGTTGGGAAATGAGTTTCACATAAGGAGTCTCACCACAACCAGAGCAAGCTCCGCTGAATTCGAAGAGTGGCTGAGCGAACTGGCTGTTCTTGGGGCTCTGCTTGATGTCGACGAGGTCCTGCTTCGAGCTGACCTTCTTGACGCAGTAATCCCAGTTCTTTGCTTCCTGAACAGCTTCGGCGCTCGAGTCGTCGTAGGGAACCATCTTGAGTGCAGGACCGCCAAGCTTTGGATTGCCAGGGCAGACATCGGCACAGTTGCCGCAACCAAGACAATCTTTCACTCCAACCTGAATGACAAAGTGCATGCCCTTCATAGCGGCAGGAGCCTTCATCTCGATGGTCTTACCTTCGAAGCCCTTCACTTCCTCATCATCCATTACGATAGGACGGATGCAAGCATGTGGACAAACGAATGCACACTTGTTACACTGGATACAGTTCTCGGGGTTCCATACAGGCACAAAGCCTGCTACGCCACGCTTCTCGTAAGCGGCTGTGCCCTGTTCCCATGCGCCATCCTCATAGTCTTTGTAAGCGCTGACGGGAAGGTCGGCACCATTCTGTGCATTGATAGGACGGACAAGATTTGTGACAAACTCGGGCTCGTCGTAAACGGGAGCAGGATCTACAGGTAGGTTAGCCCAAGCAGGATCAACAGGCAGAACCTTGTACTCGCCACCGCGGTCAACGGCTGCAAAGTTCATGTTTACGACATCTTCGCCCTTCTTGCCGTAAGACTTCACAATGGCCTTCTTCATCTGCTCTACTGCGAGCTCGACGGGAATAACCTCTGTGATGCGGAAGAATGCACTCTGCAGGATGGTGTTCGTGCGGTTGCCGAGACCAATCTCTTGAGCAATCTTGGTGGCATTGATGTAGTAAACTGTGATATTCTTTTCTGCGAAATACTTCTTTATATTATTCGGAATGAACTTCACAAGCTCGTCGCCCTCGAAGATGGTGTTCAGCAGGAACTGTCCGCCAGGGCGCAGACCGCGAATGACGTCGTACATTCTCAGATAAGCCTGAACATGACAAGCAACGAAGTTTGGCGTCTTGATTTGATAAGTGCTGCGGATGGGCGTGTCGCCAAAGCGCAGGTGAGAGCAAGTGAAACCGCCTGACTTCTTGGAGTCATAGCTGAAATAAGCTTGACAATATTTGTTTGTGTTGTCGCCGATAATCTTGACGGAGTTCTTGTTGGCACCAACTGTTCCGTCAGCACCGAGTCCGAAGAACTTAGCCTCGAAGATGCCTTCACCACCTAGAGCCATCTCCTCTTTGACGGGCAGAGAGGTGTAGGTGAGGTCGTCCACGATACCCACTGTGAATTGACTCTTTGGCTGTGGCAATTCGAGGTTCTCATAAACGCTGAGCATCATGGTGGGAGTTACGTCGGCAGAGCCGAGACCATAACGACCACCTACGATGACAGGAGCGTTAGGCTGACCATAGAAAGCATCGCGAACATCGAGGTACAGAGGTTCACCATTTGCTCCAGGCTCCTTTGTGCGGTCGAGCACAGCAATGCGCTTGCAAGTCTTGGGAACTGCAGCCAGCAAGTGCTTCACGCTGAATGGACGATACAGATGAACGCTCACCATACCGTATTTCTTTCCGTTAGCATTTGCATAGTCAATAGCCTCGCGAGCAGCCTCAGAAGCAGAACCCATCAGGATGATAACCTGTTCTGCATCCTCAGCACCATAATAGCTAAAGAGCTCATACTTACGACCTGTACGTTCGCTGATTGCTGCCATATATTTCTCTACGATAGCGGGAACTGCATCATAGTAGCGGTTGCAGCTCTCGCGATGAGCAAAGAATGTCTCAGGATTCTCGGCCATACCCTTAGCCTGAGGATGCTCAGGAGAGAGGGCACAAGCACGGAACTCGCTGAGGGCTTTCTGGTTGACGAGGTCGCGAACATCGTCCTCTTCAAGGAGTTCGACTTTCTGGTACTCGTGAGAGGTGCGGAAGCCGTCGAAGAAGTTGATAAAGGGAACGCGAGCCTCGAGAGCAGCAAGATGAGCGACTGCACTAAGGTCCATTACTTCCTGGACGCTGCCTTCTGCCAACATAGCGAAACCTGTTTGGCGGCAAGCCATCACGTCGCTGTGGTCGCCAAAGATACACAGAGAGTGTGTAGCCACGGTACGGGCTGAAACATGGAATACACTGGGAAGCAGTTCGCCAGCAATCTTGTACATATTGGGAATCATGAGCAGGAGGCCCTGGCTGGCAGTGAAGGTGCTTGTGAGGGCACCAGCCTGCAGCGAGCCGTGAACGGCACCAGCTGCGCCGCCTTCGCTCTGCATTTCCTGAACCATTACTGTGTCGCCGAAGAGGTTCTTCCGACCCTGAGCGGCCCACTCGTCAACATGCTCCGCCATGGGAGATGAGGGAGTGATGGGGTAGATGGCAGCCACTTCGCTGAACATATAAGCCACATGTCCGGCACAGGTGTTGCCATCCCAAGTCACGAATTTCTTTTCTTTTGCCATTTTTGTTATCTGATAATCTTTATAGAGTGAATTGTTTTCTGAGTTTAGTACAGGAATCCATACATCCAGAGCGGAATCTCCTGTTCCAGACCTTCCTTCACGCCTGCGAGGGCATAGAGGACGTCGGTATTCTTACGCTTCGGCTGCTCCAGGCAGATGCGGAACTTCATGTTCTTGTCCACAATGAAGGTGCAACTGCGATCGCCCTTTTGAACCTGATGGCGTCCCCAGAGCGCATTCTGGAAGAATGTTTCCATGATCATTTGCTCATCGTTGAAGTCGGGCATCATTGCATAGATCAGATTTGTGTTGTGCAAGAGGATGCTGGCAGGCTTCTTGGGGAAGTCCTCGCCTGGACGATAGAGCATGTTGAGCAGTCGGGCATCGCTGAGGTATTTGATGTAGTTGACCACAGTGGCGCGACTGGTCTGCAGGTCTTGTGCCAATTGGCTGACGTTTGGAGCCCCGTAGTCGCCGGTGGCAAGCAGATAGAGCAGTTTCTTGATTTTGGTCAGGTACTTCAAGTCGATCTGCTTGATGAGCAGGATATCCACCTCGATCATCATGTTGACTGCCTTCAGCAGGTTTTCGATGAAACTGGCCTTCTCGAGGAAGAATGGATAGTATCCGTGGTGGAGATAGTCGTTGAAGTAGTCGAGCGGATTGACCTGCGGCAACACCTCCTCGGCAATGTGCTCGTGGCGGTTCTGAATCTCGCGAATGGTGTAAGGGCGGAAGTTTGTCCCAGCTCTCAGGTTCAGATATTCGCGGAAAGAGAAGCCGCGCAGGTTGTAGCTAGCGCAAATGCCGTTCAGTTCAGGATTCTCCTCCTTCAGCCGCATCACACTCGAGCCTGCAAAAACCACTTTCAGATGGGGGCAACGGTCGTAGATGAGCCTGAGATCGTGACTCCAATCAGGATACTTGAACACCTGGTCGATGAGCAGGACCTTGCCGCCAGCCTGCATGAATTCCTGGGCAAACTGGAAGAGCGTTTTCCCCTGAAAGTAGAAATTGTTCATGTTGATGTAGAGACATCTGCGGTCTCTCGGGCCGAAGTTCTCTTTGGCATATTGGAGCAGGAAAGTTGTTCTGCCCACACCACGACTACCCTTGATGCCGATGAGTCGTTTGTGCCAGTCAATTTCATCCATCAAAGCGCGTCTGATGGGCGCTTGAGTACGTTCCACCAGATACTGGTGCATTCGGTAGAAAGAATCGAACATAATACGTAATATAGATATTTTGCGCTGCAAAGTTATGAAAAACTTTTCAAATTGCAAAGTCTAGATTGCAAAAAATGCAAAAAAAGTTCGACCTGCCAGAGTGGTAACTCAATGAGCCCTATTCTATATGATGCTGAAAAATGTAAAGACTTTTCGCTGGAATCAGTAGCTTAATGTGTTCTCTCAGCATAAGAGCATGCGAAACCACACAGGCGACGATTGCCATCATCGCGTGTGATGTTTGGCATTTTCACGTGTTATGTTTGCCATTATCACGTGTGAAGTTTGGGATTATCCCAGCAGTTATTTGCGATTTTTTAATCCTTTTTTCTGGGGAATACATCGATATGGCGCATTTGTGCCATGATTGCAGTTTGTCGCTTGAGCATGTAGGCTGACGGATCTTTGCTGCTGAATTTAAGCGGATTAGGTAGTGTGGCTGCAATAAGGGCACAATTGGGGCGCGTCAGGTTTATGGCGCTGCGACCAAAGTGCTGCTGGGCCACGGCTTCTGCACCATAAATGCCATCGCCCATCTCGATGGAATTGAGATAGACTTCCATGATGCGCTCTTTTCCCCAAATGAATTCTATGAGTACGGTAAAATAAGCCTCCAGTCCTTTTCTTATCCAGCTTGCCTTAGGCCACAGAAATACATTTTTGGCGGTCTGCTGGGAAATGGTGCTGCCACCCCTGAAGCGCTTGCCAGAACGCCGTTCCTCGAGGGTTTTGTTGATTTCGATGAAGTCGAATCCATTGTGGTCGAGGAACCGCTGGTCCTCGCTTGCCATGACAGCTACGGGCATATAAATGCTCATCGAATCGAGCGGTATCCAGTGGTGCTTGAGACGGAGTTTCTCGCCGTGACTGACTTGTTGGGCACAGCGAATCACCATTAGTGGTGTGACATAGACTGGGCACCACTTATAGATTAAAACAGCGAGGATTGTACTCCCAAAGAAAAGGAGCACAATCCAACGCAATATTCTTTGTAATTTTGTAAACATCTTTTCACCCATTTCCCTTCAAAAGTTGGGATTTGGGAGAGGCTTTTTTTTACTGCAGTGTACCTGCGTTAGCGGCATTGATCATAGCCTCGCTGGCATAGAGATAAACCTCTACTCGGCGGCTGGCATTGCGATCTTCCTTACCATTTGCATCCAGGATGAGGTAGTTGGGATCTTCGCCCAGACCGGTAGCACCCTTGATTTGGCTGGTATTCACGCCGCAAGAGCTTGTCAGATAGTTGCGAACTGAATTTGCACGGTTCTGGCTGAGGTTCAGGTTGGTTGTTTCGCTGCCGTCGCTGCTGGCAAAACCATAGATGGCAACATCGCAATCTGTATAAACATTCAGCACATTTGTTGCGAACTGACGGAGAGAGTTCTGGGCAACAGTCTGCAGGTCGGCCTTTCCTACCTTGAAGAGGATACCATTGTCGAATGTAACCTTCACACCTTCCAGACCATTCTTGTCGGTAATGCTCTCAACCTGAGCATTTGCCACTGCCTCGGCAGCTGCTTTTGCCTTGTCCATCTTCTTGCCGATGAGGACACCAGCAGTTGTGCCGCCAGCAACACCTACACCAGCACCAATAGCTGCGCCAAGTTTAGCACCACTTGAACCGCCTGCCAGAGCACCGATGCCGGCACCGATGGCTGCGCCGAGAGCACCACCACCAGTGCTACCGATGAGACCACCCTTAGTGGCATTGTTCATGTTACAACCAGAGAGTACCAAAGCCATTGCCAAAGCACCCAAAAGGAATTTCTTTGTTTTCATTTCCGTTGATATTTAGTTAAACAATATAATTTTGTCCTTTTCAATCGCAAAGATACATAAAAAGTTTAGAGTTTAAGGTTTAGAGTTTGGAGTTTTTTTCTTATTTCATATTTTTTTTGTACTTTTGCACCCGAAAATAAACAAAATCCTCATTAGTAATGGCAAAAGAATTGGATTTCCTCACAAAAAGGAGCGAGGACTACAGCAAATGGTACAACGAACTGGTGGTCAAGGCCGACCTTGCAGAACAAAGTGATGTTCGCGGCTGCATGGTTATCAAGCCTTATGGTTATGCAATATGGGAGAAGATGCAGCGCACTCTCGATGATATGTTCAAGGAAACTGGTGTGCAGAATGCTTATTTTCCCCTGCTCATTCCCAAAAGTTTCCTCTCTCGCGAGGCTGAGCATGTGGAGGGCTTTGCTAAGGAATGTGCCGTCGTCACCCATTATCGCCTGAAAACCAACGAGACACATGATGGCGTGGTGGTTGATCCTGCTGCCCGACTGGAAGAAGAACTCATCATCCGTCCCACTTCGGAAACCATCATTTGGAACACTTTCAAGAACTGGATTCAGTCTTATCGCGACCTGCCTCTGCTGGTCAATCAGTGGTGCAACGTGATGCGCTGGGAGATGCGAACCCGTCTCTTCCTCCGTACCAGCGAGTTCCTTTGGCAAGAGGGGCACACAGCTCATGCCACTCGCGAAGAGGCTGAACAGCGTGCCCAGCAAATGCTCAAGGTCTATGCTAAGTTCGCTGAGGACTATATGGCAGTTCCTGTGGTTCAGGGTGTCAAGAGCGAAACAGAGCGCTTCGCAGGAGCACTCGACACCTATACTATCGAGGCCATGATGCAGGATGGAAAGGCTCTGCAAAGCGGTACCAGCCACTTCCTTGGCCAGAACTTTGGTAAGGCCTTCGAGGTGCAGTTCCTCAATAAGGAGAACAAACCCGAATACGCCTGGGCAACCTCTTGGGGTGTGAGCACGCGACTGATGGGAGCCCTCATCATGACTCACAGCGACGACAATGGTCTTGTCCTGCCTCCTGCTCTTGCTCCCATTCAGGTGGTCATCATCCCCATTGGCGGCAAGCCCGAACAAGTGGCTGCTGTCGATGCTGCCGTTGCTCCAATAATCGATGAACTCAAGAAGAAGGGAATCAGCGTCAAATATGACAATGCTGACAACAAACGCCCAGGCTTCAAGTTCGCAGACTATGAACTGAAGGGTGTGCCAGTTCGACTTGTACTTGGTGCAAGAGACTTGGAGAATGGCACAGTCGAGGTGATGCGTCGAGACACTTTGGAAAAGGAAACACGTCCTCTGGAAGGCATTGTCGCTTATGTCGAAGAGCTGCTTGGCGAGATTCAGAAGAATATCTTCACAAAGGCAAAAACTTTCCGCGATGCTCATATCTTCGAATGCGACAACTATGAGGAGTTCAAGGAGCGTGTCAAAGATGGAGGTTTCTTCCTCTGTCATTGGGATGGCACAGCCGAGACGGAAGCCAAGATCAAGGAAGAGACACAGGCAACAATTCGCTGTGTCCCCTTCGGCTTCGAGCAGACTCCTGGTGTGGATATGGTAACCGGCAAACCCAGCAAGGCTCGTGTCCTCATCGCTAGAAGTTACTAAAAGAGCACCTCTTCGCGGAGGATGGTTCCTGACACTCTTTGCTGCAGAAGAGATTCCTGCGGCAATTGTGACTTATGTTGCCCTTCTAATGCTTCTCCAATTGGGATTGGCACCTACAGCGGCAACACTCTTTTCTGCCCTTCTCTTCCTGCCTTGGGTGCTGAAATCCTTCATGCGCTCTTGGGTAAGAAGGGTAGGGAACTTCAAGCAGATATTGCATCTCATCGAGGCTTTGCTTTTCATCAGCCTCATTCTCTTGGCTTTCTCTTTCAACAGAGGGCCACTTGCAGTCTTCTTCGCTCTGTTTCTGGTCAGTTTGCTTTGTTCTTGGCATGAACTGGCAGCCAGAATGTACTATGAGCGAATGCTTCGACCAGTCTTCCAGCGCTTGTTGACCGCTCCCAAGCTTGCCTGCTCTCAAATTGCGGTCATATTCACCTATGGCGCTCTTATCTTCCTTGTGGGCACTTTGCAAGTCTATTTCCGGCAGATTCGCTATTCTTGGGCAATGGGCTGCTATGTAGCAGCAGGACTGTTCCTGATTTTTTTCTTCCATCATCTGATATGGCTCAGAAGTCCTCTCATTGGCGATAGTGGGACAAAACATAGTGTAGGAGCATCTGTGAAAGCAGAGTTGCGCATTATTGACCGCATCCGCCATCAAGACCATTGGTGGCAGCCAGTCCTCATTCTCTTTCTGTTGCTTTTACCACAAGGTCTCATGTTTAACGCGCGCGTACTATATTTATATGATGCGCATGCGAATGGAGGCTTAGGGTGTTCCATACAGGAAATAGGCTTTGCACAGGGCACTATAGGCGTTATTGCCTTCAGTGTTGGTCTCTTTCTGGGCCGAAGGCTCATTAGGCACTATTCCTTAGAGCAACTCTTTTGGCCAATGTCTTTGTGCATTGTCCTCTCGCCCTTTGTCTATCTTGGAATGACCATTCATCAGCCCGAGAATCTTTGGCAACTCTGTCTTTGCACAATGACTGCGCAACTTCTCTTCGGTCTTGGCTTAGGTGTTTGTCGTCTTCCCATTAGTGCTATTTCTGGAGCCCGTTATCGCAATACCATCAACATGTTGCAGATACCCCTTGTCTCTGTCTGCCTGATTGTGCCTATAGCGATGAGCGGCTGGCTGGTAGAGCAGCTGGGCTATAATACTTATTTCCTTGTGAATGCTCTTTGTGGACCTTTGTGCCTCTTGGGCATCTTCCTCCTAAAGCATAGGGAAATTCCTCCCACACTTTAGGGAAAAACATCCCATATCCCTCAGAATCTTGCCGTACCTTTGCACCAGAAACAAGAAACAAATTGTTTAACCCATTAAAAGCAAAGGTTATGAAAAAGATGATTTACTTCGCCGCATTTGCCATCATGATGGCTATGGGCAACATGAATGCATACGCAAAAGTTAGTGTTAAGCACAACGAGATTCATATGAACGACAAAGGTATTGTAGTGGCTCATCATGGTGACCATGGCATGCCCGCTGTTCATAAGATGTCTAAGCACGAACGTCGTATGATTGAGGAGCGTCGTCGCATGGAAAAGTGCAGAAGGATGGAGGAGGCTCGTCGCATTGAAGAGATGCGTCGTCTGGAAGCTCACCGCCGCCATATGGCTCACCATCGCGAAGTCGTAGTGGTAAACGGAAATGCAGCTGCTGGTGTGGCCGCTGGAGTTGCAGTCGCAGCCTTCATCAGCGCACTCATGAAATAGGAATTGTCAAAATCGCATTGAACAAGTAGAGGCAGGTGATTCGATTCGCCTGCCTCTGCTTTTGTTGGTGATGAAACTTTTATTTCAGTCTGGCCAAAGTCTCCTTTATGCGCTTCATGGCTTCTGTGATGTTCTCGTCGCTTGTGGCATAACTCATGCGGAAACATTCGGGAGAACCAAAGGCATCGCCTCCGACAGTTGCAACATGACCTACTTCAAGCAAGTACATCGCCAGGTCGGTAGAGTTGTTAATCACTCTGTCTCCATCTTTCTTGCCAAAGAAACTGCTGCACTTGGGGAAGAGATAGAAGGCTCCTTGCGGATTATTGACTTCGAGACCAGGAATCTCTTTTGCCAACTTGACAATCAGATTCTTCCTTCTTTCGAAGGCTTGTCTCATTTCTTCAACACATTGCTGAGGACCGGCAAAAGCAGCTTCGGCGGCTTTCTGACTGACTGAACAAGGGCCGCTGGTGTATTGTCCCTGAAGTTTATTGCAGCCTTTCACAATCCATTCGGGAGCAGCAATGAAACCGATGCGCCAACCTGTCATTGCATAAGCCTTGCTGACACCATTGATGACGACCACTCTCTCCTTGATTTCTGGGAATTGAGCCATGCTGGCATGCTCGCCAATATAGTTGATGTGCTCATAAATCTCGTCGGCAATGACAATTACTTGTTCATGGCGAAGCAGGACATCCTTCAAGGCTTCGAGTTCCTTCTTGCTATAGACGGAGCCAGTCGGGTTGCTGGGAGAGCAGAGGATGAGGGCTTTTGTCTTTGGTGTGATAGCGGCTTCGAGTTGCTCTGGGGTAATCTTGAAGTCCTGCTCGATGGTGGCTTCCACGAAGACAGGAGTGCCTTCTGCAAGGAGAACCATCTGCGGATAGCTTACCCAATAGGGAGCAGGAATGATGACTTCGTCGCCTGCATTCACAATTGCCATGATGGTGTTGCAGACACTCTGCTTTGCTCCGTTGCTGCAAAGGATTTGCGAGGGAGCATAGTCCAAGCCGTTTTCGTTCTTGAGTTTAGCCACAATGGCCTTTTTCAGTTCAGGATAACCTGGCACGGGAGAGTAGCGGCTGTAGTTCTCCTCGACTGCCTTGATGGCGGCTGCTTTGATGTGGTCAGGAGTGTTGAAGTCGGGTTCGCCCACACTCATGTTAATAACATCCACGCCTTCAGCCTTGAGTTCGCTGCTTCGCTGGCTCATGGCAAGGGTTGCACTTGGTGAAAGTCTTTGTAATCTTTCTGATAAGGTGTTCATAGTATTTTAAATATGTTTTATTGTTGTTTGTTCAGAGTTTATGTCCCATTCTGGTTTTCTTTGTTTCGAGGTAGCGACGGTTGAATTCATTGGGTTCGACCACTATGGGAACATTCTCCACAATTGTGAGTCCGTAACTTTCGAGGCCGACGCGCTTGACTGGATTGTTTGTGATGAGTCGAATCTTGCCGACTCCCATCTCCCTGAGTATCTGGGCTCCAACGCCATATTCTCTTTCATCAGGCCGGAAGCCAAGATGGATGTTTGCATCTACTGTGTCGTCGCCTTGTTCCTGTAGTTTGTAGGCGGCAATCTTGTTCATGAGTCCTATGCCGCGCCCTTCCTGACTGAGATAGACGATGAGGCCTTTGCCTTCCTTCTCTATCATGCGCATCGATTTATGGAGTTGCTCGCCACAATCGCATCTCTGGCTGCCGAAGATGTCGCCAGTCATGCAACTGGAATGCATACGGACCAGGATGGGCTCGTCCTCAGTCCATGAGCCTTTGTAGAGGACAACGTGTTCCAGTCCATTGCTTTTCTGTCGGAAAGGAATGATGTGGAAGTGTCCGTCGGCAGTTGGCATATCGGCTTCCACACCTCTTTCCACGAGGGATTCCTGTTTGAGCCGATATGCGATGAGGTCGCGGATGCTTATTATTTTGAGGTTATGCTCCTGTGCCACCTTTTTGAGTTGGGGCATTCGCGCCATAGTTCCGTCTTCGTTGAGGATTTCTATGAGGGCAGCAGCAGGGTGAAGACCGGAAAGTCGAGCCAGATCGACTGCCGCTTCTGTGTGACCAGCCCTGCGAAGCACTCCCTTGTCTTGTGCATAGAGGGGGTTGATGTGGCCTGGTCTGCCGAAGTCTGTGGGCTTGCGATTGGGGTCTGCAAGTGCGCGGATAGTGGCGGCTCTGTCGTGTGTGCTGACTCCAGTTGTGCAGCCATCCAGGAGGTCTACTGTCACGGTGAAAGGTGTGCCCAGCATACTTGTGTTTTCTTCCACTTGATGATCGAGTTCAAGTTCTGCTGCGCGACTCATTGTGATAGGGGCACAGAGCACTCCTCTGCCGTTTCGGAGCATGAAGTTGACCTTTTCAGGTGTTATCATTTCTGCAGCCGTGATGAAGTCACCCTCATTCTCGCGGTCTTCATCGTCAACCACGATGACGAACTTCCCTTTCCGGAAATCGTCGAGAGCCGCTTCGATGGAGCTCAGTTGTACTTCGTTATTGTTCTGTTTGTTGTCCATATTTCTGTTTTAATATTCTTGCGGTAATCAGGTTGTTGATGCGTTCTATGTTTCTGAGGTCGAGGCGGAGCCTCAGGCGATAGCGCCAGATGCGCAGATAGACCAGGAGCCCCAGAGGGAGGACGATGCCGAAAATCATGTTCAGACGCTTGCTGTTGAATGGTCTGGTGTGTGCGCTTGGATTGATAATCGGGTATTCGTTGATGTACATGAGCAGGACATTGTCGCGGCTGTTATGGAGTTCCTCGATGACTGCTTCCAGCCGGTCTGAGAGTTCCACTGCGTGCCTGTCCTGTCCTGGATTGAAGAAGATGTCGATGTAGTTTGGTATTCTGCGCAGATGCATTGTCTTTCTACATTCGATGCAATATTCCGAGAGTTCGCTCAATCGGTTGGGCAAGGTTTCGTAGTCAGGGTCGTTGAGGATCACTTCCTTCCGATCAAGTTTCCTGCTTGAACGAAGTCCCAGCAGTTTCATGAAGAAGCTCTTGTAGCTCTCTATGTTGAAGACCACGCTGTCTGTGTTTGCCTTGTGGGTCAGGAAGATGCCAGTGCCGAGCAAGACGAGCGAACTGAGCCAGGTGCCGCTCTCTATGGTCCAGACATCCACTTTGGCATTGTTCTCGCCTGCTTGGTTGACGATGTAGTAGAAGATGAAGATGATGACGCTCACCACGACCGGCACTCCCAGTCCGCCCTTTCGGATGATGGCTCCCAGAGGTGCTCCCACGAAGAAGAAGAGCAGGCAAGCCAGACTCAGGGTGAACTTCTTGTACCATTCTATTCGGTGTTTGCGCAGATTCAGGTTTCTGTCGCCAGTCTCGAGGGCTCGAAACTCACATTCCGCCTTCATCGATTCGGCCCTGTTCACGGCATTCTTCCAGGCTTTGATGCGTTGTTCATCGCGGAGGGCCAGATAGAGCGAGTCGAAGGGAGGTAGGTCCTGTGCCTGTTTGATGATGGCCAGGGAGTCCTTGGTTCCGGCTGCGAGCGATTTTCGCATGTGCCAGAGCAGGATATTGTTGTAGATGGCATGGCTGGCGCTATCGGTCTTGTGGCTGAGCGAGTCGATGCTGGTCTGTATCTCGCCCAAGTTCTTCGTTTGGGCATTATGCGAGAAGAGGTCGGCATCCATCAGGTTGAAGTTGCCGTCGAAGGGAATGATGTCAACCTCCTGAACAAATGACTCTCGCATGTATGGCACATTAGCCCGCAGCATCGAGCCTTGCTGGGCGTCCATGTTTCGGAAGCGCTCGCCACCCCAGAGCGTCAGTTTCAGGTGCATCTTGTCGGCGGTGCTTTGCAGTCGGGCACTGTCGGCCAGCACAATCTGTGTGTCGTTGTATCCGTTGGCATTGGTATAGACCATCACCCCGTAGAGCATACCCGTCTCCCTGTCTTTGTGTTCCACATAGAGGTTGTAGCCAGGGATTTCGCTGTAAAAGATGCCCTCTGGAATATCCAACTCCGGACTCTTCTGCTTCATGCTCCAAGCCAGTCGCGAGAGTTCCCTCGTGGCGTAGGGGCTTACCCTGTTCTGGAAGATGAAACTGGCCCCGCAGATCAGAGCTGAGACGAAGACGAGCGGAGCGAGGATGCGAAGCAAGGGGATGCCAGCCGACTTCATGCTGAGCAGTTCGAAGTGTTCGCCCAGATTGCCGAACGAGATGAGGCTGGCCAGCAGGACAGCCAGCGGCATCGAGCGTGGGATAACCGTCAGGCTGCTATACCAGAAGAACTTGCCCAGAAGGTCGATTGTGAGGCCCTTGCCGATGAGATTGTTCATCCACATCCACAGGAATTGCAGCACGAAGATGAAGAGACAGATGAAGAAAGTGCCTGCGAAAAGCAGCAGGAACCCCTTGATGATGTATATGTCGAGTTTTTTAATAATCTTCATCCTCGCGGCGCATTAGCGCCGCAAAGGTACGATTTTTTTCTCAAACCGCAATACAAACCCGCGTTAATTAGGTTTAAATGCTCCCTCCCTGTATTTCCTATAATAACTGTAAGTGCTCTTTTGTTTGCCCTAAGGACTGTTTTATCAAAAGTTTCCTTGCATATATACGAAAAAATCTCTCTTCTGCAAGAGAAGAGAGAGAGAAATCTGTGCCAGAAGGGGTCATTGACGGTTTGGATTGCCCTTAATGACTTAATGACTGCGCCCCGCCCTCGGAAGTAAAATCCATTACAAAATACATGACCTCCGCGCACACGTGAACCTATAAATATTTTTTTTGAAAAAACATGTAAAAAAGTTGCTCAAAAATTCGTAGACCGCAATGAGAATGTTGTAATTTCGTGCTGGATTTGAAATCCGACAGGACAAGAGAGCTCTTGGCTGCAGACAAGGGTAAACACGGCACAGCTAAAATGCAAACGTAACACGTTACGATGGCCAACGTAACACGTTATGTTCCGACACGAAGCACGCCAAAAGATCCCCTCTGACTCCCCCTGAAGGGGGAGAACAATGACAACAGTCAACGGACAATGGACTTCCGCGAAGCGCCTGAGCACCAACTGAGCGCAAGAACGAAAAGGAACAAATCAGTTGTCAGTAGTAGGTAGTCTGTAGTCAAAAAATTAACTTCAAAACTGACTCTAAACTCTAAACACTACACTCTAAACTAAAAAAGCCCCTCCCTTTGCTTGGGAGAGGCTTTTACGGGAGGCTATAAACTATTAAAGCTTGTCGTTGCTGCCGAGAACTTCCACAATCTTGTGGATGTACATCTTCTTCATGTTCTCGCGAGCGGGCTTCAGGTACTGACGAGGATCGAAATCACCAGGCTTCTCGTCGAAGTGCTTGCGGATGGCAGCTGTCATAGCCAAGCGGCTGTCAGAGTCGATGTTGATCTTGCAGACTGCGCTCTTGCTGGCTTCGCGGAGCTGCTCTTCGGGAATACCTACTGCATCGGGCAACTTGCCACCATGAGCGTTGATGGTGTCAACTTCGTCCTGAGGAACTGAAGAAGAGCCGTGGAGCACGATGGGGAATCCAGGGAGACGCTTCTCAATCTCGTGCAGAATGTCGAAAGCCAATGGAGGAGGAACGAGCTTGCCAGTCTTGGGGTCGCGTGTGCACTGCTCGGGAGTGAACTTGTAAGCACCGTGACTTGTGCCGATAGAGATAGCCAGGCTGTCGCAACCGCTGCGAGTGCTGAAGTCAACAACTTCCTCGGGCTTTGTGTAGTGAGAAACTTCGCTGGCCACTTCGTCCTCAACACCTGCCAATACACCAAGTTCAGCCTCTACGGTAACATCGTGAGCGTGAGCATATTCCACCACCTGCTTGGTGATGCGGATGTTCTCTTCGTAGGGGAGAGAGCTGCCGTCGAACATGACGCTGGAGAAACCGTTGTCGATGCAGTCCTTGCAGAGTTCGAAGCTGTCGCCGTGGTCGAGGTGGAGCACAATCTGAGGATTCTCGCAACCGAGTTCCTTAGCATATTCTACTGCGCCCTGAGCCATATAGCGGAGGATGGTGCCGTTTGCATAGTTGCGTGCACCCTTGCTGACCTGCATGATGACAGGAGACTTTGTCTCGACAGCAGCTTGAACGATGGCTTGCATCTGCTCGAGTGTGTTGAAGTTGAATGCTGGAATGGCATAGCCGCCAGCGACTGCCTTTTTGAACATCTCGCGGGTGTTCACCAGGCCGAGTTCTTTGTAACTTGTCATGATAATTTTCGGTTTAACTATTTACTATATGTTTTCAATTTGCAATTCTAACGATAACAATAAGGTCGTTTGTTGCCTGATTGCGGGCGCAAAGATACGAAATAAAGTTTAAAGTTTAAAGATTAAGGTTTAAAGAATTCCTCTTTAACGTCACTTTGTAATGTCCACTTTGCAGGAAGGCTTTCCTCCGAGTGGGTTAGGGCATCTCCTTGACCAGATAAGTCACGGTGGGCAAGTGGTCGCTGTAGCCGTTTTGCCAGACTCCGCCAGCAGTGGTGCGCTTGGGTGTGCCCTTGTATTTGCCATCCTGTTGCAGAAGGTAATCGCGCTTGAAGATATGATAGTCGTAGAGCGTGAGTTCCTTGTAGCTCTTCTTCCCATCCAAATCGAGCATATTGCGCGAGAGGACAATCTGGTCGAAGAGATTCCATCCTCCCTGATACGAGAGTGTGCCCTGACCTTTGCTTCGAAGGACATCCCACCAGGGATTGTAGAAATCGCCTTCTTCCACCTCTTTCATCTTGCGCTTGGCTCCCAGATACTTAGCCATCGAGGTGTTGTCTGGATCATCGTTCATGTCGCCCATGACCATGATATGCTGCGAAGGGTCTGCCATGCGGATACTGTCGGTCAGAGCTCGCACTTGCTTTCCTCCCCAGTCGCGGAAAGTGCCTTCCACACCTCGGCTGGGCCAGTGGCAAACGACCACAGTCAGGTTGTCGCCAGCCAGTTTGCCTTGCACACAGAGGAAGGGGCGAGTGGCATGGGTAGTGTCGCCATTCTCATATACATACAATTTATGGAAGGCTTTCTCCACCTTGAATGCTTTGGGATTGTAGATGAGAGCGCAATCGACTCCTCGCGCATCAGGACCTTCGAAATGTACGAACTTGTAGCCGCGCTCTTGCATGTTGGGCTGGGCCATCAGGTCATTGAGCGCATTGTCGTTCTCCACCTCGCTCACCCCAATGATGCTTGCTCCATAGGGCAGTTTGTCAGTCCCAAGGTCGCAAAGGACACGGGCCATACAGGCAAGTTTGTTCGAGTACTTATTCTCGTCCCAATGGTAAGAACCGTTTGGCAGGAAGTCGTAGTCGTTCTTGCCCTCATCGTGTTGGATGTCGAAGAGGTTCTCCAGATTGTAGAAGCAAACGGCATGGACCATGAGCTTGCGATTCTGCGCATTTGTGTATGGAACTCCCAAAAGAAATGCTGCAATTAAGGTAATGAATGTATGTTTCATTTTGGTAAACGTTTATTTCCATTGCAAAGTTAACAAATTTTGGAATAGTTGATGCAAATAGCGAAAAAAACATGCAACAATTTGTTGAAGGTTGTACTTTTTTTTGTAAGTTTGTGCCATAATAAACAAATTATAACACAAAGATACATGAAAATGAAGCAACTGTTACTGGTGTTTGCCTTTGCGCTTTCACCAAAGATTCATGCCCAGTTCGTTGAAGCGACTGGGGTGGATTCGCTGAGCACAGTCGAGGAAGAGTTGCAGACGGACGACAGCAACTTCACCTTTACTGAGTCGCAACTCGGTGAAAATGATGACATTACATCCGATGTCATCCGTGTCAATTCCGTCACAAATGTCTATGCCAGTCAAATAGGATGGACTTGGAGCGGCATCTGGTTCAAGTATCGTGCTTTGGACAATGCCTACAACGATGTTTACATGAATGGCGTTCAGGTCAACAACCCTGAAAATGGCCGATTCTCCTATTCCAC